>QIAI01000500.1 GCA_003224995.1 Acidobacteriota bacterium | reverse complement strand
CTTCGAGAACCGTTTCATGCACGCCCAAGAACTCGTTCGCATGGGCGCCAGCATCCGTATTGAAGGCCGGCGCGCCATTGTGCGCGGCAAGACTCCCCTCAGCGCAGCCGCAGTTCTCGCCTCCGACCTGCGGGCCTCGGCATCCTTAGTCCTGGCCGCCCTGGTTGCGGATGGCGAAACGATCATCGACCGCGTTTACCACCTGGACCGCGGCTATGAACACATTGAAGAGAAATTGAAGGGCATCGGCGCAGAAATCCGCCGCATCGGAGAGATGTTTCCCAAGAAGGCAGCCGCCCCGGCCCGATCGTAGTTTCACCGGGCACTTGGCGGGTGTTAGAAGTTCCAGCCTCTTGCCGGCTGTCGCGAGGACGTAGGCCCTCGTCGTGCCGCCCTGGCAAACTGGGCAGCCAAAGCTCAAAGAATGCGGACTCAGAATTACGGCGCTGGGCCGAAAGCGAACCTTGGTTCGCCATCGGCCTGCGCAGCAAATACTCAAGTTTTAGCGGTGATCGTCGTCCCGATCCCGATCCCGATCCCGGTCGCGATCACGCGCACGATCATGGTCGTGATCGTCCCAATCTTGCTGACCGTTGTCCTCCTCCCGGCTTTGGTAGCCGTAATGTTCGACAGCTTCGTGGAGCCTGTGGTCTGCGCGAGCAATCCGCCGCTGACAATCGGTGTCGGCGTGCGCCCGCGGCACTGCCGTTACTCCGACAAAACCGGCCAGTGCCACCGCCGCAAGAACCCATTTTCCCCAAAATACGTTCGTCCATCGATGTCGCATATGCTTTCTGTCCTCCTGGTGAGCTGCTTTCAAGTTTCCGAAGAGCGTAGATCACAACCTGAACTGCCATCGCTAAGCCTAGTCCGCAGCCGTCGTCCTCCCGATACCGTAAATGCGGTAGTGAGGCTGAATTTTCCTTCCAGCCCCGCGCCTCTGCAGGGGTCCCTGTACTTCCGTAACTTATCCGTTACCCCGTTTTTGCATCAAATCCAATATGGCAAACGAACTCAGTACCCTCCCCCTCGTTTACCAGTGCGCCCTTTGTGAATGGCGCTGGATCGAGGGTCAACCGCATACTTTTAACACCACTTTCAATGCTCCCGTGGTCTTTATGGGAGCCGGGGCCTGTCCGTCGTGCAGCAGCGCCCGTAACGCGTTGCGCAAGGCAAGTTAAAATGGCGCATTCGACGGCTTTTCTCCTTTACTGGGCTCGAAGCGCGCCCCCCGCACTCCGGGGCACGTTGGAATAGGAACGCGATTTAGCCTGCCGCTTTGATACTTGGATTTGCAATGCATTGGAGAGAGCCCGAAGAGGGCTCGCATTGCCATGGGTAGCGATGCCTGCTGGGGCGGGCCGAACACCCGCACTAGGGATCGTTTGCAGTCTTCCTCTCAAACGACTCCCAGCGATGACGCTTCGTTCGCAGCAAACTGAGAACCAGCAACTGACAACGGCTCTCCTAGTACTCGGCCCCGCCCACAAACCGGTAGCCCGATTTGTGTACGGTCACTATCAATTCCGGGCGTTTCGGATCCTTTTCCAATTTCTGCCGCAAACTAGCCACATGCACGTCCACCGTCCGCGTAAATGTTCCGGCCTCATAGCCCCAGACTGCACGCAGTAGTTCTTCGCGCGATAGCACCATCCCGGCATGCTCCATGAAATAACGCAATAGCTCAAACTCTCGCGCGGAAAGATAAATCGGTTCGCCCCCGCGTGTGACCTTCACGTCGCGATGGTCGCTCATGCCGCGAGTCTCAATCCGAATGGGCCCGAACTGGCGCACCACTTGCCCGGTCCGGATAGGAGCTCGGCGCAACAAAGCCTCAATCCGGGCCATCAATTCCTGCATGTCAAAGGGCTTGGTAACGTAGTCGTCCGCACCCAGCTTCAGGCCGATGATCTTGTCGACGGTTTCGCTGCGCGCGGTCAGTAACAGCACCGGCGTGCCCAGGCCCGCAGTTCGGATGTCCCGGCACAGATCGAGCCCATTGCGCCCCGGCAGCATGATGTCCAGGATGATCAGATCAAACGGCAAGGAGGTTGCCTTCTCAAACCCCTTGTGCCCATCCGTGACAAAGTCCACCTGGTACCCCTCTTTATGCAGGCGATCGCTTAATGCCATGCACAACGCTTCTTCGTCTTCCACCAGCAGAATGTTTTCCTTCATAGCTGCGCCACTCGATGAACTTCCAGTTTTTCAATTTCTCCCGCTTGTACAACCGGCAAGTGCAAAGTAAACCTGCTGCCCACTCCGACCTTGCTTACAACCGTGATGCGTCCACCCATTGCCTCTGCGATGCCCTTCGCCAATGGCAATCCCAAACCCGTTCCGTGTATCTGGGCTGCCGTCACTACCGGGCTGCGATAAAACGGTTCGAAAATGTGCTGGATTTCCGAGGCGTCGATGCCGATCCCATGATCTTCTACACTGATGCGCACTTCCTCAGCATGGCCATCGCCCCGCCCGCGATAGGCCCGGATGGTGATGTTGGGATGGCTTCCCCCATACTTCACCGCATTCAGCACCAGGTTCTGCAGACACTGGCATACTGCGGAAAAATCCCCGATCATCGCGGGCAACTCGGGTTCAATCTGCTTCTCCACCACGCAACCGGCTTCTGCCGTCAATTCTCGCGTATTCGTCAGCACCCATTCGATCATCGCCGAGACCTGCATGGATCGCATTACATATCGATTTCGTCCTTCATGGGTGGAAGCAAACTGTAAAATTTGGTTTACCAACTCGGTTAATTGTCGACTGTGATGCCCGATTACCGTTCCGTACTTCGCCAGCTTTTCCTTTTCGTCCACCACTCCGTCGGCAATGTTCTGGGCCGACGCGCAGATGACCGCCAAAGGTGTTCGCAATTCATGCGAGACAGAAGCCACGAAGTCCATCTGCATCTTGGCCAGCTTCAGCGCGCTGAGCATTTT
>QIAI01000528.1:3819-6179 GCA_003224995.1 Acidobacteriota bacterium | reverse complement strand
CCGATCCGCCGACATCGTCCAGATGGATCTTACCTCCGCCGCTTTCCGCTTCTACCCGGCCGGCAATGCCATTGACCGTCACTCCGCCGCCGGAAGTCTCCAGCTTCGCCAGCTCCAAGTTCCGTGGAACATTGATGACGAACTCGCCCGAACACAAATTGTGACGCCGGCCTTGCCAGTCGCCATCAATCAGGGCCGTGTCTCCTCGAACCGTCGCGCTGATTTTGTAGGCTTCGAATTCCCGCTTGGCTTGTCTCTCATCAGAACCATAAGAACGAGTGCGGATCACATAAGTAATGTCCTGCTGAGAGCTGCCTTGCACGCGAACCGAGCCGAAGTCCACCCGAACACGAAGGTTTTTTGCCGCCGAGAGCGAGCCAGTGACCTCTTCGGTCCACGCCTCCCCCTCGTGAATGATCCGCGTCTGCTGCGCAGTCGCGATCGAAACCAGGAATGCCATTGCTGCCAGCACTCCGGCGAATTGTGAATACTTCTTGACCATGGGTTGTGAGCCGAAACTTTTTGGGGTCTAGCGGGTCCCGTTGAGTATGGGCGTCTTCTCCTTGTTGTTAGAGCCGAAGCTCCGAATTAGTTTCGAGTTTCCAGTTTCGGGTGACCTTGCCGATCTCTTGTCCGGACTCGAAACTTGAAACCTGCCTAATCAATCTCGGGCAACTGCGCCAAAACCGTGCGCGCTTGCGAGCGAATGTACTGATTCTGGTCCTTCTCTGCAAGCTGTTGCAGGGCGCCCCGCACGCTGCTGTCGGCCTTCACCGGCTGCAGCAGCAATAGAGCCTGTGTCCGCACGCCCTGGTTGTTGTCCTCCATCAATGCCCTCAACACCGCATCGCGCACGCGCGTGTCGTCCTTTACATACGAGCCCAGGCCTTCAATCGCCTTCAACCGGACGCCCGGATTGGTGTCATAGCGGAGCGAGTAGATCAGCGCTTCGCGTACGCGCGTGTCGTCGGGCTTCTGCGTGAGCAGGTCCACCGAATCCATGCGCACGCCGGAACTGTAGTTATTGCGCGCCGCAAACAGCAGCAACTGCTGGATGCGCTGGTCGTTCAGCGATCCCTGCGCTTGTTCGGTGTGAAGTGTGTCGTATTTGATGGTGACCTGGTTGGAGCCGGGGTCTTGTACTACGGAGCGGATACCGGTGATGGAAGCCTGGTCGGGCGTGACTGGCTGGGTTTCCACGTTCTGAATGGACGCAACATCCGTAGCAGTGGGCTTCAGCTTGTACATCGCCCCAATCCCGCCGCCGAACCCAATCATGAAAATAGCCGCGGCCAGCGCGGGAGAAAAGCGCATCTGTCGCAGCCAACTGGCAGGATCGAATGTAACCCGCTGCCACCATCCGCCTTGCGGCGCGGTCTCCAGACCCTCCTGCAGTCGCATCCGCGACGCGGCCAGCAGGTTGGGGCTGGGTTCTTCGACGGGTCGCTGAGAGAGAGTGGCGTGAAAAGCGCGGGCGGATTTCAGCTCAGTAGCGCACTCCGGACATCGCCCGAGGTGCTGCTCGAGTTCATAACGAGCATCATCCGCCAGCTCGTTATAGACATAGAGCAGAATATTTTCTTGTACCCATTGACACTTCATAATTGCACCCCTTCGGGGCTACTCCTTATTAAACTCGGTACCCGGTGCCCCAAGTTCGCGTCTGTTTTCTTGACGCTAACCTGGGTGCAGCACACTACCTCAAATCCGCCAGCGACCCGCGCAACTTCTGCGTGGCCCGGAACAGCGTGTTCTTCGCGGTCTCTTCGGTGGTATGCAAAATCTCTCCCACGGTCCGCAGCTTGAGCCCGTGATAGTGCTTCAACTCGAAAACCATGCGCTCGCGCGGGGTCAGCTTGTCCAGTGCGCCATTGATCCGGGCGCCCAGCTGCCGTCGCATCAGATCGCGCTCCGGGTTGGCCCCAGCCCTCCCATCCGGCACCTGGTCCAGCAGGCTGTATTCCTCGCCCGACGCGTCCGTGCTCACAGGAGCATCTTCTTTGCGAACTTGCCTTTTTCGGAGATGGTCCAGACACAGGTTGGTGACGATGCGGTAAATCCAGGTGTAGAACGAACACTCGAAGCGGAAGCTGCCTACGTTCTTGTAGGCCTTCAGGAACGCATCCTGAAAGATATCCTGCGCGTCATGCTCCGACCCCGTCAGGTGCAGCGCCAGCCGCAAAACTGCCTGGTCGTAGTGACGCACCAGTTCCTCGAAGGCTGCGCGATTGCCGCGCTGCGCCTCGCGGATCAACATCGTGTCGTCGATGCGGTTTCCTTGCCCAGCCATGTGGCCCCGTACGGCATGGTTCTGGGTTCCGCTCTGCCGCTCCGACCGGACACCCGGAGAGCCCGAGAAG
>QIAI01000528.1:3096-3772 GCA_003224995.1 Acidobacteriota bacterium | reverse complement strand
ATTTCCGGTTTGCAAGTAATGGACGGGGCAGAACCCGAACGGTGAGCAGGGAAGACGAGGGTTTGGCAGGATTCTTGCCTCTCCCGCGGAGCCGCTGCAAATCTATGAAGTTACTGATTTTAGCTTGGCCCCGTCGCGCGGCCAAATAGCCAATTGACAGTGTTCAGATGTTTCGAGAATCACAAAATTGTAAAAAAATACTCACACATGGACTTTTCGAAAGAAAAACCCGCCCCGGTCTAGAGTTGACGGGGCGGCTAGGGGTCTCTGTGGGCTACTCGACCGCTTCTTTTTCGATGATCACCTTCACATGGGCGGTGACATCTTTGTGAAGTTTGACGGGCACGTCGAACTCTCCGACCGCCTTCAAGGGCTCGTGCAGCTGAATCTTGCGGCGATCGATGTGGAAACTCTTCTTCTCCAGCGCCTCCGCGATATCGCTCGAGGTAACCGATCCAAACAACTGATCGTTCTCTCCAGAGCGGCGCTGGAAGGAAACCGACAGACCGTCGAACTGCTTGGAGAGCGCTTCGGCTTCGTGCTTCTCCTTGGCCGAGCGACGCACGGACGCAGCCTTCATCTGATCGATGACCGCTTTGTTGCTGGCATTCGCCTCAATGGCCAGCTTGCGTGGCAGCAGGAAATTGCGCCCGTAGCCCTCAGCAACTTTCACTAC
>QIAI01000528.1:0-3090 GCA_003224995.1 Acidobacteriota bacterium | reverse complement strand
CCTAAAAATTGGTAATTTTGTAATTTGTAATCGGGTGATTGAACAGCGAAACCACAGCTCAATTGCGGTCCATAGCTGTTTGGCTGGTAATGGTGATCCCCAGTTTTAGGAATTCTTTGGGGTTTAAATTACTCAATTACCAAATTACCCAATTACCCAATCGCTCTACATGGCTCGTCCGGCAAACGGCAAGAGCGCAATGTTTCGCGCCTGCTTGATGGCGCACGACAGTCGACGCTGGTGGGGAGTGCAGACCCCGGTCAGTCGACGCGGAACGATCTTCCCGCTCTCCGCCACAAACTGGGCGAGCAGACGAACGTCCTTGTAGTTGATACTCTCGATTTTCTCGACGCAGAACTTGCAAACCTTCTTGCGCCGGAAGTACTTGCGCCCGCCTTCGCGCGGGCCGCCGGATCCGCCCCCCGGACGTGGTCCGCGGGAGGGTGGACGATGGGTGTGACCTTCTGACGCCGCTGGCGCTTCGGCGCTGGGTGCTTTCGTTTCTTCAGCCATGATGCTCCTTCGTATCTATCTACTTCTCTCTGTGTAATGTGTCGAGCTGGGCGCGGGCGCCCTCGCCCGTCAGCCTCTGCTCTTGCGAGTCTGTTTTCTTAAACCGTCGCGGGAGCGGCTTCGCCCCCTTCAGCGGCCGGAGCCGGGGAAGCCGGCACCACCTTCTTGCGCGCATCACGAATCGCCTTGATCTTGGCGAGCCGTTTCTGCTCCTCATCAATCCGCACGCTGATGAACTTGATCACCGGTTCAGTCACGCGCAGACGGCGCTCCAGTTCGTGGATTAGCCCGCCTGAGCCTTCCACGGTCAGCAGCACGTACAGGCCATCGTGGAACCGTCGAACCATGTAAGCCAGCCGGCGCTTGCCCATGCGCTCCACGCTTTTCACGCCGCCGCCGGAAGTTGAGACCACCGTCTCCAGCGTCGAGATCAGCTTGTCCAGATCTTCTTCCGCCATATCTGGCCGCACGATAAACATCAATTCGTAAGTACGATTCATTCGTTTCTCTCCAAATCTCTACTTTGTACTCTCCGGCTCCGCCTCGTCGTCTTGCTTGCGGTTGAAGCGGTTCATGGCCGCTGCCGGACCTTCCGTCAAAATCACTTTCACGGCTTCGGCGGCGGTGTCTAGCACCTCATCCACCACCTTCAGTTGCTTCTCGGGCGCGATCCCCAGGCGAATCCGCAAAAATTCCTGCGGGCCCAGCTCCCCGATAATCGATTCCATCCCGTTGTGCCCCGCCGAACTTCCCCTCTGGCGGATGCGAATGGTACCCAACGGCAGATCCAGTTCGTCATAAATGACGATCAAGTCTGCCTCGGGACGAAGCTGGTACTCGGCCAGCAACTCCCGCACCGCAAGCCCGCTCAAGTTCATGAACGTCTCCGGCTTGGCCAGAAGAACGTCCTCGTTCCCGATGCGCATACGGCCCGTCAACGCCCGGCACCGCCGGTTCCTGACCGCGATCTCCTCGCCGGCGATCCGATCCACCGTGAGAAAGCCGAGGTTATGCGGCGTGAGCTCGTACTCCGGTCCAGGATTGCCCAGCCCGACGATCAGTTTCACGCCATCTCGCTCGCAGCTCGAAGCTCGAGGCTCGAAGCTTACTTCTTCTCCTTCTTCTCGGCCTTCTCGCCGGCCGCCGGAGCCGCACCCTCTTCACCGGTCTCCTGCTTGCCCTTCTTGATGACCTCGGGTTCGGTCGAAGCCGCCGTTTCCGCAGCCACTGCTTCCGGCGTTGCGACCACTTCTTCCTTCACGGTCGTAACGTGGGCTACAGGCTGGTTCTCGTCGGTAAGGAATTTCAGCTTGTCGTTGTGCGGCAGATCGGCGACGCGCAGCACCTTGCCAAACACCAGTTCGCTCACGTCAACATCAATGTGGCTGGGAATGTCGCCCGGCAAGCACTCGACTTCCACCTCGCGCAGCATCTGCTCCAGAATCCCACCCTGCTGCTTCACACCCGCCGGTTCGCCGATGAGTTCGATCGGCACCATGACGGCCAGCTTCTTATCCATGGCGATCCGCTTCAGGTCGATGTGGAGCAGGTTGCCCTTGATGGGTTCATATTGCCAGTCCACGATCATGGCTTTGGTCTTCGCTCCACCGTCGAGGGCGAGATCGAAAATTGTGTTGTGTCCAGTTTCCGAGTTCAGGATGCGCTTGACTTGGCGGGGATCGACGGCCACCGGGAGCGAGTCCTGCCCGGCACCATAGACGACTGCGGGAATCTTGCCACCACGGCGGACGCGGCGGGCTTCGTTCTTGTTGCCCGCGTTTCGCGGCTGCGCTTCCAGGGTGTTGTTTTCGATTACTGTTGCCATAATTTGATTTTCCTAGCTGAATAATTTACTGACCGAAGTCTCTTCGTGGATTGACTGAATCGCCCGGCCAATCAACCCCGCGATCGAAAGCTTCTTGATCTTGGGCTCACGCTCCGCGGCTTCGCTCAGCGGAATCGTATTGGTTACCACCACCTGAGTGATGGGTGATTGCGAAATATTTTCAATCGCCGGTGGCGAAAATACCGGGTGGGAACAGCAGGCGTACACCTGCGTCGCCCCGCTCTCCAGCAGCGCATCCGCGGTCTTGACCAGCGTTCCGGCGGTATCGATCAAATCGTCGATTACCAGGCAGGTCCGCCCCTTCACATCGCCGATCACGTGCATCACTTCCGCGACGTTCATTTCCACCCGCCGCTTATCGACGATGGCCAGCGCCGCATCCATCTTCTTTGCAAAGAACCGCGCCCGCTCAACGCCGCCGGCATCCGGCGAAACCACCGTCAGGTGCGGCAGGTTCAGTTCCTTGAAGTAGCTGACCAGCACCGGCGACCCGAACAGATGATCCACCGGAATATTGAAAAAACCCTGCAACTGCGGGGCATGCAGGTCCACGACTAAGGCGCGATCCGCTCCGGCGGTGGTCAGAAGATCGGCCACCAGCTTCGACGAAATCGGCACCCGCGGCTTGTCCTTGCGATCTTGCCGGGCATAGCCGTAATAAGGAATCACCGCCGTGATCCGCCGGGCCGAAGCTCGCTTGAGCGCATCGATCATCAACAGCAATTCCATCA
>QIAI01000527.1:397-3755 GCA_003224995.1 Acidobacteriota bacterium | reverse complement strand
TGGTCCGCCCGCTGCCGCCTCCAGGAAGATCCACAGATGACACGTCATAAAGCGGAACGTCATGAAGAAGTTCGTGCGCACGAAGATGCAAACTCCGATACCCGGCCGCGGACGCACGCATCGTGAGCGTTGACCACCACTTCTTCACGCCGCCCTCGAAAACCGTCCAGGCTATCACTCCCTCCCGGCGCACTCGGATGAGTGCTGCTTCCAGTCGCGAAAAACGTCACGGCTGGTATCCGCCGCTCTGCCATTGCGCGAATAATGCGAGCTGGTCCGATGTCCAATAGGGCCCACCAGGAGGCATGGTGGGGGGCTCGCCATCGTGGGGGGAGAGAGTCACGAGCACTTTGTTTGCGTTGTCCGGATTCGACATGTAAGCATAACTGTCGAGTTCTACGCCGAATCGTTTCATGTGCGAAATGTCAATGGCGCTAAACAACGGCTTGATATCCGAAGAGAAGGAAACTTGCGGCATGTGTTCTCCTTCGGCTTTCGACCAACCTTCGGTCGGAAACCGCCGATGCGATTTGTACGCGGCCGGCCGGATCCTGTGGTGAAGAGAATGCCGGCCAACCGTGCTTGAGAAGTTCTGTCGATGCCATCCTGCGCTCTATAGGCACTGTTCAAGATTTCAGGCGCCGATTCGAGCCCAAAAGCCTAAGCAACCGGCTATGCCGCGACCTTCTCGGATGCGGCCGCCTCGGAGCTTAGGGCAATTTCGCCGTTGAGACCGGTGGGGAAGAAGCCTCCTTGTCTGACCCCTGCTTTCCCCCCGAAGGCAAGATAGAGTACCTCGCCAACAGTCCTCGTGGCGACAAGTCCATCGCTCGCTTTGATCGACAGGAACTGCCTTGCCGCTCCACTTGGTGGAGGGATCAAGTCCACGCCGTCTATCGCCGTCGTCGCTATGTTCAGCCGCGCAATGTGTGCCCTTATTGTGGCCGCGTGTTCAGCCTCGGCTCCCAGGAGGCCTGCCGCTGCCGCAATGATTTCGGGAGTCCTGAGCATACCGGCAGCGCCCGCGTATGCGGTCACGCCGATATCTTCGAAAATGCGTGCTATTCGGAGGAAATCGGTCTGGTTTCCGAAGCCGAAACCAAACGCACTCAGATCAATGCTGGGCATCGCAACCGCAGATGAGCCTAGTGCGCCGCGTAGCAGCACAACGTGGGCGCGTTCATCGGCGCCGATCTGTGCTGCAATATCGTGAAGGATGGATTCTTCCTTGGAAAAAGTGACTTTCGCGCCTCCCTTCGTGGTGCCGCCGTTTGCTGGATTGGAACCATTCGAGCGGCCCGTAGTCGCAATACCGAAGCTTGTAATGGACTTGCCGGTAGTCGCGTAGGTGTAAAACTCAGCTTCAAGATATTCCAGGTTAAGAGCAAAGTTCAAAATATCGACTTCTTCAATTTTGTTTTCAGGCATGCAGATCCTCCAATTTTCGAGTTGATCGTTTAAGGTGGCTGATCTTCTGGCGCGCGATACGCTCGCCGCCATGTGCAGATCAACAGAAGTTCCGTACTTACGCGAAATGAACTGTTGCAATGCGATTGCCAAGCTCTGAATATCGCCCGATCCTGTTGGCCCGATATAGGGGCTGTGCTTTCGCAACGGCACGTGGCAACGCGCCTGTGACGCCATAACGACAGCAAGACAAGCAGGTGACCCAGAGGTCGACAGCGGAGATCCGAATTAGTCCGTTGTAAATGCTCGAGGCGGCCAGGACAGCGAAGAACGGTCTCGAAGTTCATGCCAAGCGTTCGCTACTTCGCTGAATCACCTTTTTGCGAATCGCCCGGCAGAGTCCGCACATAATTCACGAGATCCCAAACACGGTCTGGGCTCTCTATGTCACCAAAAGCCGGCATCCCGGTGTAGCGGATTCCATTCTGGATAATCCAAAACAGCTCTTGGTCGGAGTAGCTCTGCACCCGCTTGTTCGTGAGATCGGATGTGCGCGGGTACATCCACTGCCCCAGCGGTCGTTGTGACCGGCCATCGTCGGCATGACATACGCTGCAATCGAGTCCGTAGTGTGAACCGCCTCTTTCAATGCTTGCTTTGGTGTCCTTGGGGCGCGGAGGAATTCCGTGCCGGCTGGCGCGGTAAATGAAATAATGCTTAAACAAATTGGCCAGACGCGTTTCAGTCGGCCCCGGCTCGTGTAGCGCCGTCAGGTTAAAACGCATCAGCGCAATCATAATCAACACCACCAAGAGCACAAAGAGCATCCACGCCATTCCTGATCGCATACCCAATTTCGCTGCTACCTTCGTTCGGCGCCTCAGCCACGGAAATACAAATCTCGGTACTTTACTTTGGATCTTTATCACGAAGCATCGGGTAGAACTGAATCCAAGTCATGTCTGTGTCGGCGACATTGGCTATATGGCATCCGGCGCACTCGGCCACAGGTCTTTCCGCGGAGGTCTTATCGTATGGCAATGGATGGTGCCCAAAGGTGAAGAAACCCCAGCCGTTCGTCTTTGCGAAGCGCTTGCTGTCTTTTATGGACATGTCAATGCCGTTGTACGCACCGTTAAAATACCCGCGTCCGGAGGCTTCCTTACGAGAGCCGTCTGGGAACTTTGGGTCAAGAACCCGAGTCAATTCTTTTACGATGATCGTTCCTTCCGGAAAGTCGCCTGTTTTCAAATATGCATCGACGTTTTTCTGCTCGATATATACGTGATGATATTCGGGGAAATTCGACTTGGTACAGCCTCCGGGCTGGTCGCAGTTGAACTTCCCATTATTGAGGCCCTCGGGAGTTAGGGGAGCGCCTACAAAGACCCACCTGCGGAAAACTTGGGGGTCAGGGACATTCACACTACCATCAGCGTTAAACGCCACGCCCGGCTGATCAGTGCTCGACTGTTTAGTCTGAGCAGCAACCGGTTTCGCGGAAAGCATGTACGCGCCAGCGGTAATCAGCCCAACTCCGACGATGGTTACCCAAAGCAGATATTTCTGCATTGTAATTCTCCTTGTGACAGATTCTCCAAACGGGCTTCTCTGAAACGTTTCTGCTTACTTCGATTTGAGGACTGGGTAACCCTGTACGTATAACCAGTCGGTTGACTGCGCTGGAACATGACAGCCGAGGCAATCCTTTTTGTAGTTGGTTGCGACTTGCTTATCGGGCGCATCGGCTTTGAAAAGGGCCCAGCCCCATCCATCACCCCACAGCGGGTTATTGGGGAACTGATGCTTGGCGTCCTTGATCATCACGAACCAGACGACGGTATTCGTAGCCCAACGCGCATCACCTGTCGTAAATTTGGCGTGATCGGTCATGAATGTTTCTTTAACAAGTACGGTTCCATCGGCGAACTTGCCGTTTTGTCGATAATAC
>QIAI01000527.1:0-380 GCA_003224995.1 Acidobacteriota bacterium | reverse complement strand
ACCGGTGGGAGTGTAGGTTCCGAGAAACTGGTAAAGGTCTCGAACGTCCGTTGGCTTGCGAATATTCCCGTTCTTGTCGACCAGATCGTAGCCGTTGAACTCCTTCTTGCTTTGCGAATGCAGAGAGGCGTAGGGGGTTAAGATCGCAAGCGCAAGGATTATCTGTGGTATGCGACGAGTCATATATTCTTCCTCCTGATGAAACTCTCGTACTGCGATGTTCAGCTTCGGTCCCAGTGAGTCTCTTCGGGCCGATCGCTTCGATCACTGAGTGAGTGCACGAACACGGCCATACACGAATCTCGAGCTGAACTCAGCAAATAGCGTGAGAAGAGAGTCGTTGCCGGCGCATCTGTGCCGATTTTAGAAATGTTAGGCCC
>QIAI01000526.1 GCA_003224995.1 Acidobacteriota bacterium | reverse complement strand
CATTGTCCGACATGACCTGCAGGATGTTTTTGTTGGCACGCTCCAGTTTGTCCGGAGTGTAGACCTCACCCAGCTGTAGCTTGGTGGCGCTGACCAGTTGGTTGGCACTAGGGCGGCCGGGGTCTCCTTCCACCGCGATGGAGCCCACGAAGTAATTGTTGACGGTGGAAAAAGTCAGGATCACCTCGTTATCCGCAGTCTTCTCGGCGGAGACCTGGACGTCCGCAAACAGTCCGGTATCGTAAAGAATCTTGAGGCTGTCGCGGACCAAGTCGCGGTTCAAGAGCTGACCGACTTTTTGGGGAAGGAGGGCGAGCAGATGATTCTTTTCGCGCTCTGAGACCATGGGAAACCGGATCTCCCGCACCCTCAGACCCAAAAAGGAAGCGATGCTGCCAAACGCGGGATTGGGACTTTGCGCGGAGGTTTGATTTGCCGGGCCAGCGGTCGGAGAAGAAGGAGCGGGAGATTGCTGCGCGAGCAAATGTACGGGCAGCACGGACACGACGAAGATCGTGCACAACGCTGCCCTAGTTCGCAAAAATGCTCCCGTTAAATGGCTCACGTTTCGATGAATGGGTGGAAAGCAAAATTGTCCGTCGGCCTGAACTGGCGGCGCTCCATCATCCATGAACCCGGAGGAAGGAAAAAGGCTGCGGCGCCGGACCTATAATAATGGTTTCGCGGCTGAGGACTGGTAATGTCTTTGGAACACACAGAACGATATTCGCGGCAAATTTTGTTTTCGGGCATCGGCGCCGAGGGGCAGAATCGCCTCTCGGCAGCTCATGTTGCGGTGGTGGGGTGCGGGGCCACGGGATCCGCCGTGGCTGCCCTGCTGGCTCGGTCCGGGGTGGGAACAATCCGGATCATCGATCGCGATTACGTCGAGCCCAGCAATCTACAGCGACAAACGTTGTTCGATGAAGCGGACGCGCGCGAGTCGCTCCCCAAGGCGGTTGCGGCAGCGCGGCGCATTGCGGCTTTCAATTCGCAAATTATGGTCGAGCCCCAGGTGGTCGATCTGACGCCGGAAAACATTGAAGCTTTACTGGAGGGTGCCCGGCTCATCCTGGATGGAACCGATAACTTTGAGACGCGGTATTTGTTGAATGACTACGCGGTGAAAAACGGTGTGCCATGGATTTACGCGGCGGCGGTTGGTAGCTACGCGGTCAGCTTGAATGTTCTGCCCGGTAAAACCGCCTGCCTGGCATGTGTGTTTCCTGATTTGCCGCAGGGGACCTTTGAAACTTGCGAGACGGCGGGGATTCTGAACTCGGCGGTCAGCCTTGTGGCTTCCATCGAGGCGAGCGAGGCGTTGAAGATGTTGATCGGGGTCGAGGACAAAATCCGGCGCACTCTGATCTCCTTCGATGTGTGGACCAATGAGCACGCGGAAGTGCAGGCCGGCAAACCGCGCGTGGCTTGCCGGGCGTGCGGACAGAAAGATTTTGTTCACCTGGAAGGGCAAGGGCGTCCGCATATCACTCTTTGCGGGCGAAATTCGGTGCAGATTCATGAGCGGCATCGGCCAGTCGATTTTCGAATGCTGAACGAGCGGCTGAAACCGCATGGCGAGGTGCGCCACAACGATTTCGTTTTGAAGTTCTGGCGGACACCTTACGAAATGACGCTGTTTCCGGATGGTCGGGCCATCATCAAGGGAACGACCGACGCTGGGGTAGCGCGCAGCCTGTACGCGCGCTTTGTGGGGAGTTAGAGTCGGCCTCAGATCCGGATTTCTTACCTAAAGAAGACTTCTAAAAGAGAATCTGCGTCCCCTGCGAAATCTGCGGCGACAGCTTTTAACACGCTTATTCTCGAGCGCGACGGCCTGCCAGTAGTCGCGGTTCACCTTCGCAGAGATCGTTCCTTTTGTGCAGCTTGTGCGCAGTTTCTTGCAGCTTAGGACAATCGTCGGCCCCTTGGGCTCGCAAGAAACCTCGGAAAAAACCGGAAATCGCGGGTAATTCCTTCCATTCGCAACCACTGGCATGGGACCTGCTCTGTCGCTTCGTAGGCTGTCATCCCCGGAGGTAGGTATGCGCGCAGGAATGGTAGGTATTGCAGTGATGTTGTTCTCCGCTCTGGCATTCTCGCAGGCTGGAGTGCGAGGCGTTCCGAGCTACTGCTCGAACAATTGCGGACCATATATTCCGCTGATTTCCACTCCCAACGTAGGATTTGAGACGGTCTCGCCTTCCCCTGCTGGCGCCAGCAATGCGACCGGCGGATTGAACGCGGGAGCCCGCAACTCGACCCTTTCGATTGTCAATGGAAATCCGGATGCGGTGCACACCCAGGTGGTTTGGAGCCGATGATGGGGATGCATGAAGAGCATATGCGGCAAATGGAGCGCGCGCACGGCGAGGAAGAGCGTGGCGCATGGACGTATTACGCCGGCTCGATGCAGACGGGGAACCCGGTGGAAGCCTCCGCGGCCGCAAAGAGCGGGCGGCATGCGGCCCGGACCTACACCAATACGGATGTGGAGCGGATGAATGAAAAGAATCAGGAGTTCAAGAGGAAGTAAGGGTTAGGCGCTGAGCGCTTGGCTTTCGTTCAGCGCTCTCAGCCTTTGGTGGGTTCAGCTCTTGAACTTCGGGATCAGGCTCGGCGACATGCCGAGCCTTTTCCTTTGCGAGTTCCTCTTTGTCCCGAATCGCCGCCTCCCCAGTTCGTCGGGCGAGGACGCCCGTCGCTCCACCGTCTGCTTTTGTAGGGCCGGTATTTCCGCAGAACGTTTCTTCTCGCGGTTACTGATATCTTTTTCTTCTTCTGATATCTTCGTGTGCTTCTGACCTTTGCTCGTTCA
>QIAI01000525.1 GCA_003224995.1 Acidobacteriota bacterium | reverse complement strand
AATCCCCGTAAGCACCCCGTGAAAGGCGGTCAACGGCTGCCCCACATGGATCGCGCCATTATCCAAGCGCAGCTCCCGAATGGTGTGCTCGTGGGGTCCGCTGCGTTTCTTGATCATGGAGATCGCCTGCCGCACTTCACCTCCTGCCTCAAAATAACGCAGCACAAGAATGTTATCGGCCAGGTAGCTGACGTCCGCGGGTGTCTGAACATTGGCCCCGATCACCCCCGCCTGCGCCAGTATCAGCAAAGTCACCACTCCGCGATGATTTAGAAATGTGAGTAGCTCGTGAAGATGGAGCGCCAGGTACTGCTCGCCCGGCATGGATTGCAGAAAGCCGTTCAAGCTATCAATCACCACTACTTTCGCGTGGTCCACTTCCACCGACTGGCGCACTTTGTCGACGAACTCCCCAGGCGACATTTCCGCTGGGTCGAAATGCTCCAGTTTGATCTTCCCCGAACTCACCAGCCCCTTGAGATCCATTCCCAAGCCTTGGGCGCGCCTCGTCAGCGTTTCTACCGTCTCCTCAAAGATGAAGGCGCTACTGAATTCGCCTCGTTCGGCGGCCGCTGTGAGCCAACGCATCGCAATCGTGGTCTTGCCGCATCCTGCCGGTCCCAGCAGCAAGGTGCTGGTACCGCGATCCAGGCCTCCGCCCACCAGTGCGTCCAGTTCCGGGATATTGCTGCTGACCGCGCCACTCCCTTCCTGTTCAGTCTCGTGCTCCGAAGCGATCAGCCGTGGAAAGATCTGCAAACCGCCCGCCTGGATCACGTAATCGTGGTAGCCTTCGCGAAACGGACAGCCGCGAAGCTTCGAGACTTCAATCCGTCGCCGGGTCGTCCCGTAATCCCGATGCACTTTTTCGAGAATCACGACCCCATGCACGATGCTGTGCAATTCGAGTTCAGTATCCCGGCTGCTGCGATCGTCGAGCAGCAGAGTGGTGCAGTTCGAAGGCGTATATTCCCGCAGCGAGATCACCTGCCGCCGAAAACGGAGTGGGTCCTTCGCCAGCATCCGCACTTCTGAAAGCGCATCGATGACCAGCCGCTCCGGCTTGTAGCGGCTGACCTCACTCACAATGGTCTGCAGGCGATCGTTCAGCTCAATCTCAGAGGGATGAAAAACGGAATACTGCCCATCCGGACGCAGATCCTCTTCGCTCGGCCTCACCTCGACAAAATGCGCGCCGTCCACCCGAATCCCATGAGTGCGAGCCACCGAGTGTAAGTCTGCGGGAGGTTCTGAAAGGGTGATGTAGAGAACCTTTTCGCCCTTGCGCAGCCCATCGGCGACGAATTGCAGTGCCAGCGTCGTCTTGCCCGTTCCCGGCTCGCCTTCCAGCAGGTAGAAGTGGCCGCGCGGGAAACCTCCACCAATTACATCGTCCAGGCCGGCAGATCCCGAACCGCAGCGGGTCCGGTCCAATGAAGGCAGAAGAGCATCTCGTTGTGCCATGACTATGTGCGAATAAAAATGTAAATTTCTACAAGCGGCCGGCGCCGCTCCCGGCCTCTTGCAGATGCTATGAGTTCGATTCCGTTCATTATTGTTACCACCTTGGTAATAGCCGTCTATACGGTCATCGCTGTAACGGCCAGAGCGATCAAGCTGAATCGAAACCCACCAACTTAGAGAAGCAGAGGTATATGGAGACGGATTTCGCTTCAGGATCCGGCTAGAGGTCTGCTATGAACTGCCCTGCGGAGAACCTGGCTGCAGCAAGCCGACCAGGCCCAGCATTTTTGTGAAACGAGGGTCCATGCGCAAGCTGTCAAACTGCGGTTCCACGTTCAAGTAGCCTAGCCACAGCGAGCGGCCCTCGAAGGCCTTCTGCAGCCAGAGAAAAGCGTCGTCCGGTTCTTGCAGGCCTGCGTGGATGAGCGACACATCGTAGTGGGAAACATATTTCTGCTGCGCGATGGAGTTCAGCTTCTCCAGCATGGAACGTGCTCGGTCTGACTGGCCCGCGATGGCATACCCGTGTCCCAATTTAGCCAGCGCAAAGTTGCTGTCGTTGGAAAGCCGAACTCCAGTCTCCAATTCCGCCAGGGCCGCATCGAACTGCCCCAGTTGCTGGTATACCTGTGCGATTCCAAGATGAGCGCCTGCGAAATTAGGATCCATA
The DNA here is from genome assembly GCA_003224995.1 of Acidobacteriota bacterium. GTDB lineage: Bacteria > Acidobacteriota > Terriglobia > Terriglobales > Acidobacteriaceae > Gp1-AA133. The sequence goes on along the minus strand of QIAI01000525.1, from coordinate 1,630 downwards.
TCGATCGCCGCCCGGTACTGCTGCAGCGCTTGCTCGTAGTCGCGCGCAAAATAAAACATGCGTGCCAGATCGGTGCTGATGACCAGCGAAAGCGGATCCATCGCCAGCGCTTTCTTCTTTTCGCGAATGGCTTCCTCGTGCCGCCCCAGCATGCTCAAAAGCGTACTGCGCCAGTGGTGTGCCTCTACATACCCCGGATTCAACTCGAGCGCGCGCTGAAATTCTGCCAATCCCACTCGTAATCCCGCTTTACCACTCCCAATGTGGCATGGGGTTCGGGCAGGGCAGCGTCTAACTCCAGGGCCTTCAGGGCCGCTGCCGTTCCCTTGGGATAGGCCTCGTGAGGTGGAAGAGCGTTGTAGTATCCCAGGATGTTGTAGGCGTCCGCCAAGCCCGCGTAGGCCTGGGCGTACGCCGGATCGTGATCGATCGCCGCCTGCAGATAACTGATCGCTTTCCTGATATTTTCTTCCGTTCGTTTGTTCCAATGGTAGCGAGCCTTCAAATACAGTTCGTGAGCTTCGGGGTCGACCGGCTTTTCGCTCTCCAACCTGGCCGTCTCCTCGGGAGTCAGAATGATCTTCACCTGGCGAGCGACCTCCCCCGCGATTTCGCTCTGCAGCGACAGGATGTCGCGAAAATCACGGTCATAGCTTTCCGCCCACAAGTGCTGGTCCGTGACGGCGTGAATCAGTTGCGCGTTGATACGAATTCGATCGCCGGAGCGCAGCACTGATCCTTCGATGACTGCGTCCACATTCAGTTCGCGCCCGATTTGCGGCAACGATTTGCGCGCGCCTTTGTATTGCATCGCAGAGGTCCGCGAAATCACCCGCAGGGCCTTGATTTTCGCCAGGCTTGTAATCAAAGCCTCCGTCATCCCCTCGGCGAAATACTCATGACCGGGGGCCTCTGACAGATCTTCCAGGGGCAACACCGCCAGCGCCTGGATCGGCCGCCCCTCGGCATGTCGCCCCGGCGTGAGCGAAGAAACCGACGCTTGCGACGGCACCGCCTCCACCGGCGCAATGAACCGGTAACACCGTCGCGTCAAAGTCTCGATGTAGCGTGGTTTGTCCGCAGAGTCGCCCAAGGCTTCCCGAAGCCGCGCGATCGCGTTGTGCAGGCTGTGGTCGAAATCGACAAACGTGTTGGCCGGCCAGACTTGCACCCGAAGTTCCTCGCGGGTTACCAGATCGCCCGCCCGCTCCAGCAGAGTGGCCAAAACCTCCAGAGGTTGCCCCTGCAGCCGCAGCTTCACTCCGCCCTTGCGCAATTCCCCCGCGCGCCGGTCCAGTTCGAAACCGTCAAAACGTAAAATGCGTACGGGTGGTTGTGAGTCAGGCATGGAAGCGTTCACAGACAGCGCAGAGCCTACCACAGCCTGATCGGTGAGAGTCCCGGTAGCTGAGAGTGCCGGCCCGGTGAGAGTGCCGAAAACTCTGCATGATCCAAAAGTTGAATTCTCCGCGAACTCTGCTGTTTAAGATTTTCTTCGCGAACTTAGCGCCCCGCATCGCGTACTTCGCGGTAAACATGTCTTCACCAAACTCTGCCATGACCCCAAAGTTGAATTCTCCGCGAACTCTGCGGCTCTCCTCCGCGCACTTTGCGGTTCAAGATTTTCGTC
>QIAI01000524.1:2248-4618 GCA_003224995.1 Acidobacteriota bacterium | reverse complement strand
CAAGAAGATGGCACTGGAGCTGTTCAAGCCATTCATCTACCACCGTCTCGAACAAACCGGGCACTGCACCACCATCAAGCAGGCCAAGGAAATGGTGGAACAGCAGGAACCGATCGTTTGGGACATCCTGGAAGAGGTGATTAAAGATCACCCGGTGCTCTTGAACCGCGCCCCAACCCTTCACCGCCTCGGCATTCAGGCGTTCGAGCCGGTGCTGGTGGAAGGCAAGGCCATCAAGATTCACCCGCTGGTCTGCACAGCGTTCAACGCCGACTTCGACGGCGACCAGATGGCGGTTCACATTCCGCTGTCTCCGGAAGCGCAGGTTGAAGCCAGCGTGCTGATGCTGGCCTCGCACAACATTCTCTCGCCCGCATCCGGGCAGCCCATCACCGTGCCCACGCAGGACATGGTTCTTGGGCTTTACTACCTGACCAAGGGGAAGCCGGGCGCGAAGGGCGAAGGCCGCGCGTTCGCCAACATCGATGAAGTAGTGCTGGCTCTGGAAACGGGCGAAGTGGAGACCCTGTCTCCGATCCGCCTGCGCTTCACAGGTGAAGTGATCGACCTGACCACTGCCTACGACGATCAGGACATTACTCACACCGACGAAGTGCATTACGAGCGCAGCTTCCTGAACACGACGGTGGGCCGCGCCATCCTGAACGATCACCTTCCCGAAGGCATGCCCTACATCAATGGCCTGCTCAAGAAGAAGGGGATTGGGCAGCTGGTCAACTACACCTACTTGCGGTTCGGTCTGGAAGTTACGGTCAAGATGCTGGATGAGATCAAGTCGCTCGGGTTCAATTTCGCAACTCGCGCGGGCTTGTCGATCGGCATCGACGACATGGTGGTGCCGGACAACAAGAAGACGCTGGTAAAGGACGCCGAGAAACAGGGCGTGAGCGTCCAGCAGCAGTACCTGGACGGCGCGATAACCAACGGCGAGCGCTACAACAAGGTCATCGAAATCTGGTCGGCGATTACGGAAAAGGTCGCTGACGAGATGTTCGGACAAATGCAGCAGCGCGACAAGGAAGGCCTGATCAATCCGATTTACGTCATGGCCGACTCCGGCGCTCGCGGATCGAAACAGCAGATTCGCCAGCTGTCGGGAATGCGCGGTTTGATGGCTAAGCCTTCGGGCGAAATCATCGAGACGCCCATCACGGCGAACTTCCGCGAAGGGCTGACCGTGTTGGAGTATTTCATTTCGACGCACGGCGCCCGTAAGGGACTGGCCGATACCGCTCTCAAGACGGCGGACTCGGGCTACCTGACGCGCCGCCTGGTCGACGTGGCCCAGGACGTAATCATCAGTGAGTACGACTGCGGCACCGTGGATGGCATTTACGTCTCCGGTATCGTGGAAGCCGGCGAGATCATCGAACCGTTGCGTGACCGCATTGTCGGCCGCGTGTCGCTCGAGAAGATCAAGGACTACGACGGCAACGTCATCGTCGATATCAACCAGGAAATTACCGAAGACCTGGCGGGTTCGATTCAGGCTGCCGGCATCGAGCGGGTGAAGATCCGTTCCGTGCTGACCTGCGAATCGAAGCGCGGTGTCTGCGTGATGTGCTACGGCCGCAACCTGGCCTCCGGCCGCCTGGTCGAACTGGGCGAGGCTACCGGCGTCATCGCAGCGCAGTCCATCGGCGAGCCTGGCACGCAGCTCACGATGCGTACCTTCCACATCGGCGGTACGGCATCGCGAGTCTCCGAGCAGTCGCGTTTGGAAGCCAAGAACACGGGTGCAGTCCGCTTCATCAACCTGCAAACGGTCAAGGCCAAGTCCGGCGACCTGGTGGTGATGAATCGCCAAGGCTTTATCGCAGTGGTCGACGACAAAGGCCGCGAGCGCGAGCGCTACTCGGTGGTGTATGGCGCCAAGCTGAAGGTGAACGAGGGCGATCCGGTCCAGCTCGGCCACATCTTGGTCGAGTGGGATCCGTACACCTTCGCGATCCTGACGGAAATCGGCGGCACCGTCCAATTCAAAGACTTGCAGGAAGGCATTACCCTGCACGAAGAAGTGGACGAGGTCACGGGCCTGTCGCGTCACGTTGTGGCCGACTCACCCGACGAGAAACGCCAGCCGGCGATCGTAATCAAGGGCAAATCGAGCAAGCGCTACCTGATGCCGTCACGTGCCCACCTCATGGTGGCCGATGGCGACACGGTATCGCCGGGCGATGTGCTGGCGAAGATCCCGCGCGAAACCACCAAGACCAAGGACATTACGGGTGGTCTGCCGCGCGTGGTCGAGCTGTTCGAAGCCCGCAAGCCGCACGAAACCGCGGTCATCAGCGAAATCGATGGCACGGTAAAGTTCGGTGAGGTTTCGAAGGGCCAGCGCAAAATCTA
>QIAI01000524.1:0-2186 GCA_003224995.1 Acidobacteriota bacterium | reverse complement strand
CAGGTGAACCGCTTATGGACGGACCGCTGAACCCGCACGACATTCTGGCGGTGCTCGGCGAGAAGGAGCTGCAGTCTTACCTGGTGAACGAAATCCAGGAAGTCTACCGACTCCAGGGCGTCAACATCAGCGACAAGCACATTGAGGTGATCGTTCGCCAGATGATGCGTTGGCGCAAAGTGGAAGACGTCGGGGACACGACCTTCCTGCTCGAACAGCAGGTGGACAAGTTCCGCTTCGCCGAAGAGAACGATCGCGTGATTAAGGAAGGTGGACGTCCGGCAACTGGCCGCCCACTGCTCCTCGGCATCACCAAGGCATCGCTCTCGACCGACTCGTTCATCTCCGCGGCGTCGTTCCAGGAGACCACGAGGGTGCTCACCGAAGCTTCCATCCAGGGAGCGGTGGATCACCTGCGCGGGCTCAAGGAGAACGTCATCGTCGGCCGCCTCATCCCTGCCGGAACCGGCATGGAGTACTACCGCAACGTGCGCCTCTCGCCAGAAATGGAAGAGGCTGCCGCCAAGGTACAAGAGGAGGTTTCCGCAGCCTACGAGGAGGCGGAGCGTGCCCTGGAAATGATGCGGCACGAAGGCGAGACGGAAGAGTTGGCCGCCGAATAAGGTCAGGCAAAATCCGGAGGGGCGGCATCCACCGCCCCTTCGCCTCTTACCTTTCCTATGAATGCCAATCCACAACAATTTGGACCGCAACAGGTTCGGCGTCGCATTTCGGAGTTGCGCCCGAAGGCGCATCCCCCTACTCTAAGTCGTGACATGCTGCGCTTTTTCCGCCTGTTGCGCCTGGCGACCTGGCGTGCTTTTGAGCACGACCAGTTTGCCGTCGCGAAGGCGTCCGCCTATTCGTCGATTTTGACGTTTTTCCCGGCCTTGCTGGTCGTGGGCTCGGTGCTGGCGACCCTCAGCCGGGGAGACGCTTACCTGCGCGAAATTTCCTATGCGCTGGGCCGAATCCTGCCGGCGGGCTCCGCCACCGCCATTGCCTACCTGCGCAGCACCTCGCAGAGGCCCGTCGGGCTACTGATTACGACGTCGCTGCTGACCTTGTGGACCGCCTCCGGAACCATGATTTCCTGGATGGAAGGGTTCCGCAACGCCTACACGCTCCCGAAGACCTGGGGGTTGGTCAAGGAACGGCTGATCGCTTTCTCACTGGTGATCATGGCAGGCATCCCCTTGACCTGCGCGACCATGATGGTGGCGTTTGGGTCAGGCATCGAAACTAGAATCCTGTTCCACTTGGGACACGAATTCAGCCCGTATATCGTGATGTTGTGGGGAGCGATTCGCTGGGTGATCGCGACCCTGACCAGTATCGCGGTGATCGCGCTGATTTATCACAATGCGGTGCCGCGCACGCAGCCCTGGCATAGCGTTCTGCCGGGCGCCACTCTGGCGACGGCCTTGTGGTTTATTGCGACCACGCTGTTCAGCATTTACCTGCACGGCTATGCCGATTACAGCCTCATCTATGGATCGCTAGGTGTAGGCATCGCGTTGCTGGTCTGGATGTACATGATCTCGCTGATCGTGCTGATCGGGGCTGAGTTCAACGCCATGCTGTTCCCGCGCGCTTTTCTGGGAAAAGAGCTGCTGGAGTCGAGCGCCACATTACGCATGACTGCCGGCTAACAGTTGGGACGCAAGATTCTGCCAGGACAAATCAGGCCCTCGAAAATCCTGGCGACAAGCTACGCCATACCTGGGCTTAGGAAACTGTTTCTCTTCCCGATCGTCTGTCACACAGGAGCAGGAGATTTTGAAGCAGGGAAAGTTTGACCTGGTCTCGGGCGAGATCTCCCGCATGATCGCGGAGAAAGATCCCGCGGCTTTCTCATTGCGCACGGAATCGCGGGCCCTGAGCGCCCGGCGCGCCAAGATCATCGCAACCATCGGGCCGGCATCGAATGACGAATCCACCCTACGCGATCTGATGCGCCTGGGCATGGACGTGGCGCGACTGAACTTCTCCCATGGCACGCACGAAGAGCACGCTCGCAATATCGCCAGTATTCGGCGGGCGGCGCGCAAAGAAGACAGAACCGTATGTATCCTGCAGGACCTGCAAGGACCGAAGATTCGCACGGGGCGACTCAAGGGACATGAACCCGTCCTATTGAAGACGGGCAGCCAGGTAACGATCACGTCCCGGGATGTGGTCGGGAC
>QIAI01000523.1 GCA_003224995.1 Acidobacteriota bacterium | reverse complement strand
ATTGACTCCGGAGGAATCTCGCCAATTGATTGCACAAGAGAACTGACAGAATTTGTCATTGTCATAGCTTTAGGACGGATTGTGCCCGTCACTACATCCGGATGTGCACCCCGCACGCCAAACTCCCCCGCCGCTCCCAATCACCGGTGCACACTTCTTCAACTAGCAGAGTGCCAGAGCTTTAGAGGTGAGTCGAGTCGCCGAAGAGGTACGCGATGAACAGCAAGTCGGTGAAGAGAATACTGGGAAGTGGGTAGGAAAAAGTTTTCACACCGCAGAAGCAAGTTTCCCACGAGCCGAACGAGTCCGCACTACGTTATTCAGCAGAGGACGCGAAAATTTGAGGCCCAGGAGGTGATAGCCCTCAGCATGGCTGACGCGCGTGGCACGAGCCCGCAACGTGCGTGCCGCCTTGGGCAGGCCTGCGGTCGCCGCTAAAGGCGCGCTCGGAATTTCCAGCAGCACCTGCGCAGCTTTCGGCAGGGAACGCCGCACTGCCACCAAGGCCCCCCCAGCGCTGATATTCAACGCCGTCGCGAACTCCAGGAATTCCTTCCCTTTTTCGTCCCGGCTGCGAATGAAAACCGGGATGGCCAGGGGCAGTCGAGTCCACTTCCGACGTTCGTCTTCGGGCCTGCGTCGAATCAACGTGACACCTGTGACCTGCGATTTACGGGCTCTTGAGTGGCATCTAATGGGCCAAATCCACAGACCATGGGGAGAACAGCGGGTCCCATCCCATTTCTTCAGGTTTTTAGCCGGGAAACGGCGCTTCCTGCGCTGGATTGAGCGGATTTTAGGGATTTGACTCGCGAACTTTCGGTTGTTTCGCCTCCCGATCTCTAACTTGTTGAAAAGTGCAATGATTTNCAGAGTAATCCCTACGATTTACCTACGTCATCCCCAAACGTGTCGTTTTGAGATCTTTTTGTCCCCTCCCCGTTCGCCAAGCCACGAGTGTCTCTGACTATGGCTGCCAATCCGGATAATGCATTTGTTTCGCGCTCAGTCCAGGCGAAGGCGGAAGGGAAATCTGCCTCTGGAGCACCCCACCCTTCCGAGAGCGACTCGGCCTCCGACTATCCCGCCGACGTGGTGCAGAAGTACAACCAACTCCTGGAGCGTTACCGGCGCACCACCAACGCGCTGGCGTCGGCTGCCCATGACCTCAAAACTCCGCTCGCCATTCTTAACGGCTATGTGGAGTTGCTGCAAAGCGAAAAGCTCGGCCCGTTGAATGAGCGACAGCGCGAAGTCATCGGCGACATGCACTCAAGTGGACAGCGGCTGCATCACTTCATCCAGGATTTTTTGTCGTATACCGTTCTCGAGACCGGCGAACTTCGGATGCAGTACGAACACGGCGATATCAATGCCTGCTTGTCGGAAGTTTGTCGCTTGTGGTCGCCGCGCTTCCAGCAGAAGGAACTAGCGCTCTACTTTTTGGCCAATGAGCGATTAGTGCCGTTTCCTTTTGATTCTGCCAAAACTCAACGCGTCATTTCCAATTTGCTGGAAAATGCATCCAAGTTCACGCCCGCTGGTGGTACGGTGTGGTTGCACGCCGAGCCTTACATGTGGGAGCGCCGTGGCGCCAGCAAACCTGGGGTCGAGCGCGAACGCCGCCGCCAGCCGCTGTCGACACCGAACGCCGTGAAAGTCAGTGTCGCGGATACGGGACCAGGCATCCCGCCGGAATATCACGTGGAAGTCTTTGACGATTTTTTCCGTTTGCCGAGCAGTGAAGGCCAATCTGAAGGAATGGGATTGGGTCTGGCGATCGCTCGCCGTTTGGTGAACGCCATGGGCGGCAAGGTCTGGGTCGAAAGTGAACCCGGAGCGGGCTGCAAGTTTTCTTTTCTCGTTCCTCTAAAACCCTCCCTCAACAGCACGATAAAAGGGAAAACGAAATGAGCGAAGCGACCAACATTCTGCTGGTCGATGATGAACCGGGAATGCTTCGGTACATCCGGACCTTGCTGGAAGTAGACGATTACAAGGTGGAAACCGCTTCCACCGGGGAAGAGGCGCTGCAGAGGGTGGAAAAGGGCCTCGCCCCTGACATGGTATTGCTGGATGTGCTCATGCCCGGCATCGACGGTCTGGAGACGCTCGAGCAGCTCCGCCAGATGCGGCCCGGGGTCAAAGTGGTGATGCTGTCTTGCGTGAGCGATACCCGCAAGGTCGTGCAGGCCATGCGTCTTGGCGCACAGGATTACCTGACCAAGCCCTTTCAGAAGGCCGAGCTCGATGCGGTCATCGACCAATGTCTGGGCAAGAATCAACAGTCCTACGCGGGCGAGGTCGAAGAACTCTGTGACGATGTTTTCTTCGTCGCCGCCAGCCCCGCCATGCGCAAGATCCGTTCGCAAGCTGCATTGGTCGCGAACGTTGATATTCCCGTCCTGTTGCTGGGCGAGAGCGGCACGGGTAAGGAAGTTCTGGGGCGATTGGTGCATAAGCTCTCACCCCGAGCGCACCGCACATTTTTAAAAGTAAACTGCGCCGCCGTGCCCGCCGATCTTCTGGAAAGCGAACTCTTCGGCTACGAGGCCGGCGCGTTCACGGGCGCTACGCATGCCAAGCCCGGCAAGTTCGAACTCTGCAATAAGGGAACGATCCTGTTGGACGAAATTGGCGAGATGCCGCCCATTTTGCAGGCCAAGCTGTTGCACGTACTGCAAGACCAGCAGTTCTCTCGCCTGGGCAGCCGCAGCGTCATCAAAGTGGATGTCCGCATTCTGGCCGCGACCAACATCAATATCCCCGAAGCCCTGGCCAACAAGCGCCTTCGCGAAGACCTCTACTACCGGCTCAATGCCTTCACGCTGAATCTACCCCCGTTGCGTGAACGCAAAGAGGAAATACCCATTCTGCTGAAGCACTTCATGTCGCGCATGGCGGAACAGTATGCGCGACCGCCCTTGCCGCTTTCCCCGACCTTGATGACTGCATGCCTGGAGTATGCCTGGCCGGGAAATCTGCGCGAGCTGAGCAACTTCATCAAACGCTACCTGATTCTCGGAGACGAGAGTCTGGCGATTGCCGAATTGAATCCCAAAAGCGATGTGAACGGCGGACAGCGCGCGGATGGCGCCCCCAAGGGCACGGAGTCTTCTACCGGAGGATTGAAGTCCTTATCGCGCAGCGCCAAGGACGAAGCGGAAGCCGGCGCCATTACCCAGGCGCTCGAACAAACCAACTGGAATCGCAAGCAGGCGGCGGCGTTGCTTAAAATCAGCTA
>QIAI01000522.1:2120-2492 GCA_003224995.1 Acidobacteriota bacterium | reverse complement strand
AGGCTCCCTTTTTTGCCTTTCTTGGCGAATCTCAGCCATGGCGAAGACTTTGCGAAAGTCGGTTTTTCCAACTAAAATAACTGGATGCAGTCGGTTCCTTCCTCCCTGGCGTGGGCGCACCCTCTGGTGGCCGAGTGGTTTGTCTCGCGGTTCGGTACTCCTACGGAGCCGCAGGAGCAGGGATGGCCTCACATTCTTGCCGGGCGCACTACGCTGATTTCGGCGCCTACGGGGTCGGGGAAAACTCTTGCTGCATTCCTGGCTTGCATTGACGGGCTAGTGCGCAAAGCGCTGGCGGGCGACCTTTCCGATCGTACTGAAGTCCTCTATGTGTCTCCGCTGAAGGCGTTGGGGAATGATATCCAGAAAAAC
>QIAI01000522.1:0-1813 GCA_003224995.1 Acidobacteriota bacterium | reverse complement strand
CTGACCGGGACGGGGCGGCCGGATCCCGTGATCGTGGATGTGGGTCACAAGCGCAAGCTCGACCTTGGCATCGAGGTTCCACCCATGCCGTTGGGTCCGGTCGCTTCTAACGAGCTTTGGGATTCCATTTATGACCGGCTGGCGCAGTTGGTGGCGCAGCATCGGTCGACGCTGGTGTTTACCAATACGCGGCGCATGGCGGAGCGTCTGGCGCATCATTTGGGCGAGCGCATAGGAGAAGAAAACGTTGCGGCGCACCATGGAAGCTTGTCGCGAAAGCTGCGGTTAGCGGCGGAACGAAAGCTGAAACAAGGACAGGTGCGGGTGCTGGTGGCGACGGCGTCGCTCGAACTGGGAATCGATGTGGGCTTTGTGGATCTGGTCGTGCAGATCAATTCCACGCGCTCAATCGCAGTAGCGCTGCAGCGGGTAGGGCGCTCGGGTCACTGGCGTGGGGCGGTGCCGAAGGGACGTTTCTTTGCCACTACTCGCGATGACTTGATGGAATGTGCCGCGTTGGCGCGCGCCATCAAGCTGGGCGATCTCGACCGGCTGATCATTCCGGAGGCTCCGCTCGATGTGCTGGCGCAGCAGATCGTGGCGACGTGTGCCGCGGCAGGGAACTCGGCGGGATCGCTCGCGGAAGCCGCGGCAAGCGATGGACAGCCCACAGAGGCGGCCGCGCCACAGGTGAGTGCAGATGCCTGCGACGAGGACGCATTGTTTGCCATGGCGCGGCGGGCTTATCCATATCGCGACCTCGAACGAAAAACGTTCAACGAAATTCTCGAGATGCTCTCCGAAGGCATAGCGTCCCGCAGAGGGCGCTATGGGGCTTATCTGCATCGCGATCGGGTGAACAACAAATTGCGGGCGCGGCGCGGGGCACGGTTGGCTGCGATCACCAGCGGGGGCGCGATTCCCGACAATTCGCTTTACACCGTGGTCGCGGAACCCGATCAGGTTGTGGTGGGCACGGTGGATGAGGATTTCGCCGTTGAGAGCAATCGCGGCGACGTCATGCTACTGGGGAATACCTCGTGGATGATCCACCGCATTGAGACCAATAATGGGCGCATGCTGGTGCAGGATGCGCATGGGGCGCCTCCGAGTGTGCCGTTCTGGCGTGGGGAGGCTCCGGCGCGGACTCATGAACTCTCGCTGCACGTTGGCGAGTTGCGGCAGAAGATCAGCGACATGTTGCCGCATACGTCTCCAGTCGGATTTTTGGCGACCCAGCCCGAGGTCGCATCCTGTGTTTCCTGGTTGAGGGAAGAATGTGGGCTCGACGATTCGGGCGCGGAGCAGGTGATCGAATACATCCTGCAGGGACGGGCGGTATTGGGCGCCGTCCCCACGCAGGATACGGTCATTGCCGAGAGATTCTTCGATGAAGGCGGCGGGATGCAGTTGGTGATTCACGCGCCGTTTGGAGGCAGGATCAACAAGGCGTGGGGACTCTCGCTGCGGAAGCGATTCTGCCGCGGATTCAATTTTGAGCTGCAGGCTGCGGCTACCGATGATGGACTGAACATCGCTTTGGCGGAGCAACACAGCTTTCCGCTCGGGGATGTTTTCCATTTCCTGCAGGCCGATTCGCTGCAGCCGATCCTGGAGCAGGCGGCGCTGGATTCTCCCATCTTCGGGACGCGCTGGCGCTGGGACGCGAATCGGGCGCTGGCGCTGCTGCGCTTTCAGAATGGCAAGAAAGTTCCGCCGCAAATTCAACGCATGCGCTCAGATGATTTGCTGGCGTCCGTGTTTCCGGAGGCGGCGGCCTGCTTTGAGAACATTGAGGGCGATCGGAAGATTC
>QIAI01000515.1 GCA_003224995.1 Acidobacteriota bacterium | reverse complement strand
AAGGCCAGTCTGCGACATTCCAACTCAGGTTGAGTTTATCTACAGGGCGTGTGACCACGGCCCACACCCGCATTGTTAAGCCGCCCAAGCCGCAGTTAAGGTGAGATGGCAGACAACCCCACCATGACTTATTGCCCCGTTTGCGAGCAACCGATCAAAACGAATGCGCGGGGTCTGCTCCACCGGCATAACCCAGCAACGGATCGACATACCCGCGCCGAGGTCTGTCCGGGTTCGGGACACTCACCTGTAGACGAAGCGACCAGCATCGCTGCTGCCAATCGGCGGCGTCGCCAAGCGTTGCGTCAAATGAACGATAAACGACGCGCGTATTTCCCGGAGCGTGCATCTACCAGGAGCCAGTACCGCAATTCGCACTCCGGTGGAACTGCGATCCTGATCCGAACCGCAATCGAGGTTCGGGATTAGAAGGACTGTCTCTGAAACAAAGAGGCTACGCAACGGCAGGGTGCCTTACACCTTTTTACCGTCTATAGAGGTGCCTTACGTAGTGGCCGAGGCATCTAGCACGGGACGTATTCCCGGCTCGGCTTTCAATTAGCGCCTACGAGGAACCCCGATGAATCGCCGAGTTCTTCTCCCCGGCATTTTCTAAGTCTTAGCGTCCGCATCGGCAGCGCGGCTTTCGCGCAATCGGAAACGACGAATCCGTCCTTCCCGGCACGAGGCCACCAATACGAGTTGAAGTTCACTGACCGGCAGTTCCAAGTAGATTATAAAACGGACGGCAAGGAGATGACCTTTACCAGACCAGACGGGTCAGGAGATACGGCGCAGTATACAGCTACAGAAGTCAGGCCGAATGTGTTCATGGTATACTGGACCGGCTCTAAGGACGGCACACATGTAACCCAAGTCTTGGATTTTGAACGCGAAATCATTTATGCCACCGCCGCATACAAAGATGGCCGCTTCCTTAGTCTCCGAGGGACAATCAAGCGGCTTCAATAAGGCGATTGTAGCTATGGGATGGGCGCACTCGCGCTCGCTTGAAAAGTTACCCGCCACTCGCCGTCAGCTTCACGTCGTAACATATCAAGCCAGTTTCCCTGGACGCGCCGCTTGGAGCCGTCCTTGTCGGTTGCGGTGTAGGTGAAAGTTCCAGTAGACCACGCCGCGCCGTCCCCGATCAGGTGCACCTCCTTGGGCGCGCCTGAATACTCGGTAATTGTGCCCGCCTTGAGTATGTCTTCCCAACGTTTCTGCATCGCCTCCCGTCCCACCACTATTGTCTGGACGGGGACTAAAAGTGAAAACACGACATCCTTCGAGTATTGATCCGCCGCGTGCATCCCATCCTTGTTGTTGACGGCCTCAGCAAAACTGCGGGCCATCTTTTGCCTCATCTGCAAAACCTCCTGTTCCGCCGGGCCGCTCTGCGCCCAAGCTGGAGTCAGTAGAAACATGATGGCAGATGCCATGACGACCAGCACTCCTGGCATAACGGGCTTTCTCACGATTTTTTCCTCTGCTCTGGTGATCTGGCAGTCGCACGCGGTTTTAAGCGGGAGAACCTGTATACGTATCCTGTCAAATGCAACCCTGCTGATGTGACAGAGCAGCCCCGGGAGAGAGCTACGTCGGGCCAGAAAAGGGACCTCGACGGTTCCGAGCGGTGATGCCGTCCAGAAACGCCGGCACGACCGTTCTACGAGTCTCACTCTGGCCGTGAATTCCAGAGCCCACTGCCGGCGCGACAAGTGAACTCGTTCACACCTCAGGCGCAGTTCGCTGACTTACGCTGTGAGAGGCGAATGCGCCAGAATGTCACTGACGGAGCAGATCGTCGAAGTCGTTGAGCGTGGTGGCGCGCTCGGGCTTTCTGACGCCGAAATCGACCAGATGCTTTTTGCTATCGGGTGCATCCGCGTCGTACATCGGTCGGACGCGTTGCTCGTCTACTATGACGATGAGGATGGCCAAGAGCGTTTCCTGGTTTTGATACATTGATCCCCCGATCTGTTCGGAGCGCGGTCCAGCCCCCGTTATGCACTCAGTGGTAGCATCAGCGAGACCTGATTGGCGGTGTCGGCCTTTTCTATCGCGCCAGAGATTGCCCCGCCTGACTCAATTTCGATCTCCCCGTAGGTGATCTTGCCGGAAACGTGACCACCTGCACGGATCAGCAGCCGTTTGCGGACGACGAGTTCACCCTCGAAGCGACCACGCACATCGGCGTTGTCAGTTGACGCATGACCACTGAAAACGCCCGTCTCCGCAATAATCACGTGCTGGCATTTCGGCACCGTTGCTGTGATCGAGCCCTCGATGATGAGGCGGTCGCAAGAGCCGATTTCGCCGTTAAAGGACATCCCCGGCCCGACTATCATGGTTCTGCGATCAACCTCATTACCCCGTGCAGTAGCCTGCTCTGCCATCGTTCGCTCCTGGAGAGTCCGGTATCGAGGGGTCGCCCGAACGATTTTACTGAGCGCCGTAGCGTCCAGTTTATTTGGCAACCCCGCGATTTCCAGCGTCCCGGAGAAATCTAGGAGAGGCGCTAACTTAAGCAGTCACAATGTCCATTGATACGATCGGTTCGTCGCCGAATCGGGCCGCAGCAATCTCGACGGGGCGGCGATAGGCCGAGGCGTTATTCGGCGGAAGCACGCAATTCGCCGATCCCATTTTCTGG
>QIAI01000514.1 GCA_003224995.1 Acidobacteriota bacterium | reverse complement strand
AAGCCGAGGCGCGCAAGGAATCCACCATCAAAAACGCCCAAGCGGCCGCCGAAGCCAAGGTGATCGACAGCAAAGCCGAGAATGAACGGCGCAAGCTGCTGGCGGATGCCGAGGCTGACCGGATCCGGGTGACAGCGGCGGCGGATGCGGAACGCATGAAGAGCGAAGCGGCCGTCCTCAAGCAGAATCCGCTGCTCATCAACAAAATCGTGGCGGAGCGGCTCTCCGACAAGCTGCAGATCATGATGGTGCCCTCCGACGGAAAGTTCTTCTTCGCGAACGACGTTTTGCGCAGCATGAACATGGCGAATCACGCCAGCCAGGCAGAACCACCGGAAGACTCGCAGGATAAATAGCTACGCGCGCAAGTCAAAACGCGGGTGGGTCGCGGCGTCACGAATGCGCGGCCCCCCTGCGCGAGCAACCAGATGACTCTGAGGAGTACCGAGCGCCATGTCCAGCCTCCGATGCAAGCCGGTTTATAATTCGCTCATCGCGGAAATGCGTTCTTCCTCCTCAGGCTCTTCACGCCGCACCATCCCTCTTTTGCTTGTGATTTGGATGTGCCTGACAGCGACGACTTTTGCCGCCGATTGAGCGGCTGCGGAGCAGGAACTCGCTCGTAAGATTGTGGCCGCAACTGGACCGGGAGCGATCGCTTTAGATCTGGTGAACCGCTCTTCCCTTAACAAGAAGGACACGGAGGAGATCAATCGCGGGCTCCGGACACAACTGGAGTCATTGGGACTACGCGCGGTCAAGCCTGAACAGGCCGCCGCCACCGTAGCGATCTCGTTATCAGAAAATCTGCAAAACTACATCTGGCTGGCGGAGATTCATCAAGGAGCAGGAGAATACTCCATCGTGATGACCTCTGTTCCACGACCGAGCGCACCTGCTTTTGTGCGTGAACCTGCGGCGATGACGATTCGCAAAATTCCGCTCTGGGTGCAGGAGGAGCGGATTCTCGATGTAGGCGTACTGGAGGAGTCTTCCGCACCCACGCACATTGCGGTGCTCGACGCGGAGAAGGTTTCGCTCTATCGGCTGAACGGCGGGAATTGGCAGCTGGAACAAGCGCTAACAATTTCGCACGCGAGTACTTGGCCAAGAGACATGCGCGGACGGTTGCTGATGCGGCAAGATCACTTGTTCGATGTGTACTTGCCCGGCGTGTTTTGCCAGAGTTCCAACAATGTGCCTTTGAATCTGAGTTGCCGGAAGAGCGACGATCCTTGGCCGCTGTCGAGCCTGTTCTCATTGAGCGGATTTTATGCACCGACCCGCAATTTCTTTACCGGAGCTCTGTCACCGGGCGTCGGAAAGCAAGGCGCCCCTGCAGCGCGCCAACTATATCCTATGGCTTTTTGCCGGAGTGGATGGTCAGTCACACCTGCTCGATGGCGTCAGTGATCAGAGTTTGCGAATGAAGTGGGGCAGTGATGTAGCCAGCGTGAAAACACCGTGCGGGTCGGGTTGGCAGGTGTTGGCCACGCAGGCGGGCGACAGCTTGGCAGATTCCGTGCGGGCGTACGAATTGCCCGACCGCGATCCGCTGGCCGTGAGCGAGGCCGTGGACTTCGCCGGAGGCATCACGGCGCTTTGGACCGAAGCGAAGGGCGGCACCGCGGTTGCGGTTTCACGAAACTCGGAAACGGGGAATTATGAAGCTTTCCGGCTGGCAGTGGCTTGCGGTCAGTAGTGTCTTGCTGAGCGGGCTGGCCGCGGCAGAGACGCGGCCCCAGTATGGGGCAACGCTGAAGACTGCGACCAGCATTGCGCCGCTCTCGCTCGACCCGGCAAACAAGCCGGACTCGATTGCACAGCGGAATCTGACTCGCCTCATGTTCGACACGTTGGTGGTTCTGGATGACCGCGGGAACTTGCGGCCAGGACTGGCGACGTCATGGCAGACGGCGCCCGGCAATCAGCGCTGGCAACTCTGGCTGCGGCGCGGTGTCAAATTCCACGATGGGTCGCCATTGACTGCGGAGGCAGTCGCGGCAGCGCTGCGAGCAGCGAATCCGGATTGGAGCGTTTCGGCCGCCGCAGATTCCGTCGTACTCGAACGCAATGTCCCTGACCTGGACCTCACCGCTTCGCTGGCACGGCCGCAAAATGCAATCACGAAGCGGGGTGAAGGCGGAACGTTGATTGGTACGGGGCCGTTTCATGTCACGGATTGGCAGGCGGGCAAGAAGTTGGTCCTGGCGGCTAACGAAGATTATTGGGCTGGGCGGCCATTCTTGAGCACGATCGAGATTGAACTCGGCAAGCCCAGCCACGATCAACTTCTGGCGCTGGACCTCGGGAAGGCGGATTTTGCCGAAGTTGCCGCTGAACAATCCCACCGCTCGCAGGCGGACGGACATCGCACCATGACATCCTCCCCCGTGCAGTTGATGGCGCTACTGTTTACCCGCGAGCGGCAATCGCAAGAAGATGGCAAACTGCGCGAGGCTCTGGCCTTGAGCATTGATCGCGACTCAATTCGCAGCGTAGTACTGCAGGGCGCGGGAGAGCCTAGTGGGGGAATCCTCCCGAGTTGGATGAGCGGATATGGTTTTGTTTTCCCGAGCAGTCAGAATCTCGATCGGGCACGGGAATTGCGCAGTGAGGTCCCCCGGGGTCCCCTGCTGACACTTGGATACGATGCTGCAGATCCATTGGCGCGCGTAATTGCGGAACGCGTTGTTCTGAATGCACGGGATGCCGGAATCCGGTTGCAGACGGCGACTGCGGGAGTCACTGATTTGAAACTCGTGCAGTTGACGCTCTCGTCATTAGACGCACGCATTGCGCTGACAGCGACAGCGATGGCAGCGGGCCTGGCCGGACCTAAGTTCAGCGGAACTTCGGTCGAGAATCTGTACCAGGCGGAGAACGGATTACTGCAGGCGCAAAAACTTATCCCCTTGTTCCAGTTGCCTGTCGCATATGCGCTGAGTCCCTCGCTGAAGAATTGGAGGCAGGACCGGGACGGAACGGTGCATCTGGAAAATGTTTGGCTGGAGAACAAGCCTTGAACTTTCGTCGCAAGCTTCTTTTGGTATTTGCGCTGACCGTGTTCTTGTCGGTGGCGGCGGTGGCATGGCTTGTGTCAACGGTCACCCGGCGAGCCTTCGAGCAGTCGAACGAGGCACAAACAGCGGCCCTCGTCGGACAATTCCAGCGGCAGTTCAAGCAGCATGCTGATGAGGTTGTACGGCGTGTGGAGGCCATCGCGGCCAGCGAAGCGACCACCCGGATCGCTTTGGCTCTGAATCGAAGCACATCCGAACCCGGCAGCTTCCTGAATGAAGCGGGGCCGATCGCCGAAAGCCAGCAACTAGACTTCCTGGAATTTGTTGATGCACACGGAACGATTGTGTCGTCGGCGCAGTCTCCGGCAAAGTTCGGCTACACGGAGACTTCGCTGAAGGACCTTCCGCAACTGGCCAGCAAGCCGGCCTTCCTGAAGAAAGAAGAACTGCCATCCGGCACGTCCCTCGGACTGTTCGCAGTGCGGGCGGTTCGGGTTGGAGACACGCCTCTGTACGTGATCGGAGGACAGCGGCAGGACAAGAATGCCCTCGCCGCGCTCGAGTTGCCCGCCGGCATGCGGGCCAGTCTTTATCAAGTCTCAGGATCTGGATTTTCTCCCCAGATGTTCACGGCTGCTTCCGAAACCCAAGAGGAGGAGCAACAGCCGCGCGTAATGAGCCAACTCGTGCATTGGTCAGAGAATTCCGCGGACGATGAAACCGTGCACGCGATTCCCCTCAATGGGCCGGACGACAAACTCCTGGGCATTCTACTGGTCGGCACATCGCGGCGGCCTTATGTCGAAGTGAAACGGCACATCCAATCGGCGGCCATGCTGGTCGGGGGCATCGGAATTCTGCTGACTATTCTGCTGAGTGGATGGGCGGCGGCTCGCTTTACCCGTCCCCTCGAAGACCTGGCTTCTGCAGCTCGCGAAGTGGCCGCCGGTAATCTGAACTCGCAGGTGCGCGTGGACTCGGCGGACGAAGTAGGCGAACTGGGAGAGGCCTTTAACCGGATGACGCGAGACCTGCTGGAGCAGAAAGAACGGCTGGTGCAAAGTGAGCGGGTGGCGGCGTGGCGGGAGTTAGCGCGGCGGCTGGCGCACGAGCTGAAGAATCCTCTTTTCCCATTACAACTGACGGTCGAGAACTTGCTGCGAGGGCGCGAGCAGAGTCCGGAAATCTTCGACGAGATTTTTCGCGAGAGTTCCGCGACCCTGCTGGCGGAGATTGGCAACCTGAAGCAGATCATCTCGCGGTTTAGTGAATTCTCTAGAATGCCGCAACCGCAGCTTCAGCCTGTGATCGTGAACGAACTCCTCCAGGGCGTGGCCCGACTGTTTCAGGCGCAATTGGAATCGCGCGAGGGCGGAGCGATCCGCTGTACTCTCGAACTGGGCGCGAGCCAGGAACCGATTGCTGCCGATGGCGAGTTGCTGCATCGTGCGCTCTCCAACCTGGTTCTGAATGCAATGGACGCAATGCCGCGGGGCGGAAGCTTGAGCTTGCGCACTCGCGACCATGGTGAGCGGGTTTACATCGAGATCGCAGATACCGGAGTTGGTTTAACCCCGGAGGAATGTGCAAGTCTGTTCACGCCGTACTACACCAGCAAACAGCACGGCACGGGTTTGGGGCTCGCCATTGTGCAGTCGGTAGTGAGCGATCATGGCGGGACGATCACCGTGCGGAGCCAGCCTGGAAAAGGCACGTCGTTCCTTGTAGAGTTGCCGCGCAATCTTGAGAAACTGCACGCGCCGTCGTTGGACGGGTCGGTGACCGTGACTCAGGTTCATTAGGAGAAGGCTTGCCGCAAAAAGCGCATCTTTTAATAGTGGACGACGAGGCGAATACGTTGGGATCGTTGTCGCGCGCGTTTCGGTTGGCGGGCTACGAGGCCACGGTATGCGACAACGCGGCCAAAGCCTTGGAACTCGCCAAGTCCCGAACTTTCGATCTGATCTTGTCCGATGTTGTGATGCCCGGGAAGGATGGGCTGACTCTATTGGACGAGTTGAAATCTGAGGGTGTCACCACCCCGATCGTCATGATGTCGGGACAAGCGCATATTGAGATGGCCGTCCGTGCCACGCGATTGGGTGCCATCGACTTCCTGGAAAAGCCGATTGCCACGGAGAAGTTGATGCTGACCGTGGACAACGCACTGCGGGCGACGCCATGCGGAAAGTCATGGCGCAGGTCGAACGAGTCGCCGGTAGCGAGACCAGGGTCTGCATTCTTGGCGAAACCGGGACCGGCAAGGAACTGGTCGCGCGCACGTTGCACGATCGCAGTACGCGAGCGGCCGGACCCTTCATAGCCTTGAACTGCGCGGCCGTTCCGGCGGAGTTGATCGAGTCAGAACTTTTTGGCCATGAAAAAGGTTCGTTCACCGGGGCTGCCGGCCGGCACGTCGGCAAATTCGAACAAGCTGAGCATGGGACCCTGTTTTTAGACGAGATCGGGGACATGCCCTTGCACATGCAGGCGAAGTTGCTCCGCGTGCTGGAAGAAGGCGAGATCGAGCGAGTGGGCGGTGAGAAGCCCATTCGGGTCGATGTGCGGGTTTTGGTCGCAACTCACCGCGACCTGGAAACACAAGTAAAAGACGGCAAGTTTCGCCAGGACCTGTTTCATCGAATCTATGTTTTCCCGCTGGTGTTGCCTCCTTTGCGCGAGCGTCGAGAGGACATTCCTGCGCTGGTGGAAACTTTTGCCGCGCAGGTATGTTCGCAGAATAACTGGAAGCCGATTCCCTTCTCCCTGGATGCCATGGCAGCGCTGCAGGCGCACACATGGCCCGGCAATGTGCGCGAGTTGAGAAACATGGTCGAGCGGCTGATGTTGCTCGCCCCTAGCGGCGAGGTCGACCTGGAAACAGTGCAGCTGGCATTGCCCCAGGGTGGAGCTTCTCAGGTATCGACGGGCAATCGATCGGGTGCGTTATCAGATCGTGTTCAGGCGTATGAGCGCGAGATTATTTTGTGGGCGCTGAAACGCAGCAACTACAACGTGGCGAGCGCCGCGCGGGCTTTGCATCTGGAACGCAGCCATCTTTATAAGAAGGCGGAGCAGTTGGGGATCGACGTGCGAGCGGTGCGCAAGGAACAAGATTCGTAATCCTATCCAGCTTCAGCAACCCATAACATCTTGCGGCAGTCAACGTCCTTTGAATGGGGCGGAGCCTCAGTTTTCGTTCGCGATGGATGCGTGCGAGTTTGACGTCGCCACACAAGCGTCCGACTTCGGCTGCTTGTATACGGTTCCATTCTTCATAACGAACTCCACATTTTCGAGAACGCTAACATCCTTCAGAGGGTCGCCTGAGACGGCAATCACATCGGCATACTTACCGGGCTTGATTGAGCCAACTTCCTTCGAGTGGCCGAGCAAGTCGGCGGCGTTCGTCGTGGCTGCCTGAATGGCCTGCATCGGAGTCATGCCATACTTCACCATGAAGGCGAACTGCTTTCCGCTGGTCCCGTAGGGACAAACACCGGCGTCCGTGCCGAAGGCCATCTTTACACCGGCCTTGAGCGATTTGCGAAAGTTATCGCGCTGGAGTTGCCCGAGTTCCGCGTCGTG
>QIAI01000513.1 GCA_003224995.1 Acidobacteriota bacterium | reverse complement strand
AGCCTGCGAACCTCACTTAATTCTTTCATGATTTTCGAGGGCTTTCGTACGGGAGTGGTCCGTGAAGTAGGGGACACTCTGAGCGGTTTGCGATCACAACTTGGCCGCGCGATAGATTCTCTCGATGAGCGCAATGCTTCGAAGACCTTCCGGACCGTTGCAGATCGGCTGCTTGTTTTCCTGGATCGCTCGGATGAAGTCCTCGAAGATCGCCTGGTGCCCGCGAAAATCACTGACGACGGGCGATGCGGTGCTTTCGTTATCGTCGGACCTCACGCCCGCGACCACGCCGGCCGGAACATTCTTTAAATTCACCGCGACAATGCGGTCGTGTTCCAGAGTCACAGTGCCTTCTACCCCGGTAATCTCCAACCGTCGAGGAAACCCTGGAAATGCCGAGGTCGCAGCTTGCAGCACGCCGAGAGGGCCGGTGGCAAATTCAAGCAAGGCAACTGCAGTATCCTCGCCTTCGATCGCGTGTAGTGCGGTTGCTATCCGCGCCTGAACTCGAACTACATCTCCAAACAACCATAGAAGAAGATCAATCGTGTGCACCGCCTGGTTGATCAACGCTCCTCCGCCATCGAGCTTCAGAGTTCCGCGCCACTTGGAGTCTCCATAATATTGGGGCGGCCGATACCACTTGACACGCGCATCCACGAGCAGGATCTTGCCGAGTATCCCACCGTCAACCCATTGCTTCAGGCGCTGGATCTCCGACTTGCATCGATCCTGAAAGATCACTCCCAGTTTTACGCCAGCTTGCTGCGCTGCCTGAATGAGTTCCTCTGCGCGTTGCGTCGAAATGTCGATCGGTTTTTCAGTTAAGACATGCAGGCCCCGATGCGCGGCAGCGATCCCATGAGCGGCGTGCAGGCCAGAGGGGCTTCCGATGGCGACGAACTCCATTGGACGGTGTTTTAGAAACGTATCCAGGTCGTGGTACGGAGTTCCTCCGTAAGCTTGACAGAGCCGTCCCACCTTGCTCGCGTTGGTCCCGTAGACGGCGGCAATGCTGACGCCGGGAATGGCACATGCCGCGCGCGCATGGGTCTGGCTGATGTTGCCTCCGCCCATGATCCCAATTTGAATGGCCATAGATGTTTGGTCGCAGAGAGTTTCCGCAGTGAGCCGTCAGCAGGTTACTGATTCACACCACTCGCCATGATGCCGCCGTCGACCACAAGCAGGTGTCCAGTGACAAAGCTTGCGGCATCGGAGGCAAGGAACACGGTCGCGCCTGCGAGTTCGTCAAGTCGGCCAAAACGTTTCATGGGCGTACGCGTCAGGAATTCTCGCCCGCGCTCTGTACCATCGAGCAACGCGGCATTCATGTCTGTGCGCAGCACACCTGGGACCAGCGCATTGACACATACTCCGAATTTCGCCCACTCGACAGCGAGCGCCTTCGTCAGGGAGGCGACCGCGCCCTTGCTGGCACAATATGCTGCTACTTCATAAAGCCCATGATGCGGCCGTAGCGCCGCTCGATCATGTGCTTGCCGAAGACGCGGCACGCCCGTGCCGTACCGTTTAAGTTCGTTTCGAGGATCGCGTTCCAGTCGGCATCAGGAAAGTCCAGGGTCGGCATTCGCTTGGTGCGGCCCGCACAGTTCACCAGGATCTCCACGCTGTCGAACCTGCCACAGACCGTCTGCAGCAACTGTTCCAGGCTGGAGTTATCGGTTACATCGCAAGGCAAAGAGAGGGATTTCACTCCCATGGCCTCGATGGCAGATACAGCGCTGCCGATCTGCTCCGCGCGCCGGCCCGTCGGAACCACGTTCGCTCCCGCTTGCGCCAAGCCCTTAGCGAGAGCCAATCCGATGCCGCTTGTCCCGCCGATTACCACGGCAGTCTTATTCTTGAGTTCAAGAAGAGGGTGACCCATGAAAACGCCGACGCTCCTTTCGTGGTTACTCGCTGTTCCACGCCGGCAGGCTTTAAATTATAAAGTGAAGCGACAAGTTGTAGCGTTAGATCTTCCCCGAGAAGAGTGTTTGCGAGCGCAGCCTAATCCGCCGTAGCTGCACTCCGGGCAACGGCAGTGTCTCAGCTGCGATCTTCAAAGTGCGAAGACTCTGGGATGGAATTCAGGATCCCGTGTCGGGATTGGGGAGCATGAAGTCGCGTACGAGCGCGTTGAGCTCTCCGCAAGCGGCGATGAATTGCCGCAGGGTGCGACGGGTCGCGCCGAAGGCATCGAAATCTTCGATGGCAATCCCGTTCTCGGTAGAAGCTCTACGGAAGTCGAGAAACTTTCGGGAGAGTTCCTCCTCGATCGTGGGGTCGACGGGTTCGTCGATGCGGTTGCGCACCTCGACCTCGCTCGCATTGAAACGGAGTTGCCAGGAGTACGGTGGTGAGATGACCACGTCACCGCCGATGAACTCGCTCCAGTGCATGTGATTTCGGAAGGCGGCGGAGAGCAGCCGGATCCTGTAACCGCGCTCACGGAAGAGGCGGTAAGTCTTCTTGAACACCGCAACGCCGGCCCATTCGAGGTAGCCGGGATCAAGGGTGATCGCTTCTTTCTCGGCTTGAACTTTTAGCCAATCGTCGAGCCTGCCGACCATAATGGTGCAAACTGGGCCCATCGAGGAAATATCCTTACCCTCTCGTTCCCGGCGTTGCATGCCGCGTTCTACCGCACTGGCGACGGCTATACACTGCGGCAGGGTGAAGCATACGGTGGCGTTTATGCTGATGCCCGCGTAGGTTGCCTCTTCAATGGCAGGGATACCGGCGCGAGTTACAGGGATTTTGACAATCATGTTGGGCGCCAGGCGGCTAAACTCTTCGGCTTGGCGAACAATGGCCGCGGTGTCGCGGTAAAGACGTGGGTCGGTTTGAATTGAGAGCCGGCCGTTTCGGCCGCCCTCGCGATCAAAAATGGGCTTGAGCAGGGCAGCGCCTTTGATGGAAATGTCACGAACCAGTTGCCATGCGATCTCGTCTTCCGTGGCCGATGGGAACTCGTCAATCAGGGAACGAATGCGGTCTTTCCAGGCGGGAAGTTCTTTCCTTAAGACACTGTGCACGATGACCGGATTGCAGGTGGCGCCCACGGCGCCATGCTCGATGGAGTAAGTCAATTCCTGAATCGAGGCGGAGTCATTCCAAAGGCAGGTTGGGGTGGACTGGGTCATCTGATGGAGCGGGCTTTTGTAAGAGACGGGGACGCTGGCCTGGCTCATAATGTCGCTCCTTTTGATTGCAAGAGTGCTGGTTGCAGCTGGTTCGGGCTGCACGGTCTGGACTCCAGATGAGAAGTCTCAGCAGCAACCGCGATCTCGAGGGCGCGCAACCCATCTTCTCCATTCACGCCAGGAGGCTGGTCAGCCAGAATGG
>QIAI01000512.1:2409-4056 GCA_003224995.1 Acidobacteriota bacterium | reverse complement strand
AAGTGGAAGTCCTCGGGATCACCGTGGTCAGTGGAGATCAATGGCGGGATGAGGAAGTCGCACATACCCTGCGGCTGCTCGAAATCATTGGCCGGACCGACATCCCGGTGGTGCGTGGAGCGGTGTTCCCGCTGGTTCGGCGCCGGGAGGAAGCGCAGCTCTGGCAGCAGCGTTATGGCAAGGTCGCATACGCCGGGGCTTGGGATGATCGCTGGTGGCACGAGCCATATGTTGTGCCGGCATTACCGGAGGGTCTACCCACAGCCAAACCCGAGGAAGAAGACGCGGCTCACTTCCTCATCCGCATGGTGCGTCGTTACCCGCATGAAGTCACGATTTACGAGGGCGGTCCGATGACCGACCTTGCGCTGGCGATCTCGATCGATCCCGAATTTCCGGAACTGGCGGAGCAACTGGTTTTCATGGGAGGAAGTTTAAGCCCGCAGACCGAGCACGTGGAATTCGTCAATAACCCTCGGCACGAATTCAATTTCTGGTTTGATCCGGAAGCAGCGCACATGGTTTTACGCGCTTCCTGGAAGAAAATCGTCTGCACTCCAACCGACATCTCGGTGAAGACCCGACTCACTCCCGAGATGATCAAGGAAATCGGTTCGGGTGGGACTCCCCTGGCGCACTACGTGGCACGCTATTACCAGCCTGGACCGGGTTCCGACTTCATGTGGGACGAGTTGGCAGCGGCGGCCTGGATCGACCCGACCATCATTACGCAGCGTGAAACGCGTTTCATGGACGTGGATCTCGATCACGGAGCGGGCTACGGAAATACGCTTACCTGGAACGAACGCGATAAGCCCGTGGGTGTGGGAAGGCCGGCTGAGATTTTGATCGATCTCGACAAGGAAAAGTTCTACAAGATGTTCATGGGTCTGTTGAGAGCTCCGATCCAGGCGTCAGCTCCCGAAAATCCTGAGTGAAGAGAACCGGTTGTTTGAAAACACAAGGTCCCTCCACTCCGCTTCGCTCCGGTCGGGATGACAGACTTATGGGCGCGAATCTCCGCTTCGCTCCGGTCGGGATGACGGACTTATGGTCGCGAATCTCCGCTTCGCTCCGGTCGAGATGACAGACTTATGGCGCGAATTTGCGGGACAGGACACTAGGCTGCGGCCAGGTAGACGTACCGCAGTATGAAGAGCACGGTCAGAATCCATAACACCGGGCTCACTTCCCGATATCTGCCCGTACCCACCTTCACGATGGTGTAAGCAATCACCCCGAGGCTGAGTCCGGTCGCGATGCTGAAAGTCAGCGGCATGGCGAGCATGGTGAGAAATGCCGGAAATGCTTCCGTGAAATCTGACCAGGCGACGTGCGCGATGGACTGGGTCATGAGGGCACCGACCAGAATGAGCGCCGGGGCGGTCGCGAAGCCAGGAATTGCGGCCGCCAGGGGTGCAAAGAAGACTGCGAGTAGAAATAGAGCGGCCACGACGAGATTGCTGAGCCCGGTCCGGGCGCCCGCGGCCACGCCCGCGGCGCTCTCGATGTAGCTGGTCACGGTGGAGGTGCCGGTGAGAGCACCGAAGACCGTTCCGATGCCATCGGCCAACAGTGCGCGGCCTACGCGCGGGATGCGGCCATTTTTGACAAAGCCGGCTTGCTCGCAGACGCCGACCAAGGTCC
>QIAI01000512.1:0-2393 GCA_003224995.1 Acidobacteriota bacterium | reverse complement strand
CAGGTCGAGCTTCAAAAAAGTGCTGCCTGGGTGGGGAATGGAGAGCCAAACGTTGGGCCAGTGAGCGAGGCCACGAAATATGCCGTAGAGGGTGGTACCGGCGATGCCGAGCAGGATGGCGGCATTCAATTTACGCGCCATGAGGATGAGGGTCAGCACGATTCCCAGGCAGGCGGCTTGCGCTTCAGGCAGCGAGAGATTGCCGATGCCGACGAAGGTGGCGGGATTGGCAACGACCAGTTTTGCGTTGCGCAGTCCGACGAAGGCAATGAACATACCAATGCCGGCAGCGGTGGAGTGCTTCAAGCTGTCCGGGATGCCGTTGACGATCTGCTCGCGCACGCGAGTGACAGTGAGCAGCACAAACAGAACTCCAGAGAAGAAGACCGCGCCCAGGGCAGTCTGCCAGGGAATTCCCATGCCCCGGCATACCGAGTAGGTGAAGTATGCGTTGAGCGACATCCCAGGGGCCATAGCGATGGGATAATTTGCGTATAAGCCCATCACAACGGAGGCCACGGCCGCGGAAACGCAGGTGGCAAAAACAACGCCTGCGGCGGGCATGCCCGCTTCTGAAAGAATCTGGGGGTTGACCACAACGATGTACGCCATGGTCATGAACGTGGTCAGACCACCCACGAGTTCGCGGCGGACGGTGGTCTGGTTTTCGTTGAGATGGAAGTAGCGATCGAGCCAAGGGGCGTTCAGCGGAGGTCCTCCAGCCAGAGAGATGGGGTTTTCCTTCCAGCACAGTGACTCTCGTCGACGGCGACAGGTTCACCGCGGTCGTGCAGGAGATTTGGAATCGCGGAGAGTATAAACAAACTGAGGAATTTCGCGCGCCTCGCGTTCTTGATCCTGGGCGGATTTGCTCGAAATCTCCTCATAGAGCTGCATTTCGGCTGTCGCCTTAGCGGCTTCGCCACTTCGACGGTAGGCCTGAGCCAAACGATAATGCGCTTCGGCTGACTGCGGGTCAGCATCGACGGCGCTTTGATAGTCCCGAATCGCACTGCGGAAATCTCCGCGCTCCTCGCCGAGGATGCCCATTTGCAAGTGAGCTGGCGCCAGCTTTGGGTCGAGTTGGAGGGCTTTCCGTAGCAGGGCTTCAACCTGAGGCGGACCATTGGGAGTTTCGGGACGCCGGGCGCTCTTTTTCAGAGCAACCGCATAGTAGTAATTTGCGAAAGCATTGTGGGGTTGAAGGCGGGCGAAACGCTCCAGGCGGGCAAGAACCTCCGCGTCCTCGGAGGAGTTCACAATCTGCATTTTACCGAGCACGAGGTAAGGATTTGGATTCGCAGGGTCGAGATCCGACGCTTGGCAGAGGTATTTGGCTGCCGAATCGGCGGATCCGCTGGCATACCAGGCAACGCCTAAACCGACCAGCATGCGTGGAGAGCGTGGGAAAGAACGATTCCCTTTGCTAAAGACTTCCATGGCGGGTTCGAGAGCGCGATGGGTGAGAAGCTCGGCGCCCCAATCAAAGAGATTGGACTCACTGGGGTCCAGCTCGGCGGCGCGCTGATATTGGCGGACCGCCTGCAGGGGATGCCTCTGCTTTTCTTCGACGTCGCCAAGCAAATGATGAACCTTTGCACTGTCGTCCGTGGCGAGAAGAGCGGTGCCGGTAGCCCGGGCGCGATCGTAATCACCCGCTCCCACATAGGCTCGTGCTAATTCATACGCGCTCTCGTGATCGTCAGGCTTGATCTGGTGAGCGCGCTCCAGATAAGGCACGGCATCGCGGTACTTACCGATACCGGACAGCTTCAGCCCGAGGCGGTGATTGGCTGCGAAGCTTGCGGGATCGCGCTGCAGTGCATCACGCAAGGACTGCTCCTCGGCGGATCGCGAAAGGGGCGCGGTATTCGGCGATGGGGATTGATCGAGTGCGATAACGTCCCTGGCAAGTGACTGCGTGTTTCGCGAGACCGAGTCGGAACCATGTCCACCGTGGTTCATGGTGTCCGTGATGCCGGCCACCGTAAACTGAGGCTCGTCGAAGAACTCCGCGCTAGCCGGGAGATTGGCGGAATCCGGCGGCCGCAAGACGAGGTCGACTCTTTTCACTTCGCGACTACCGATCTCAACTGGACCGTAGATGACGCTGCCGTTTCCAGCTTTCTCGGCGCGCAGGGTATAAGCACCGCTACGAAGTTCGGCACAGCGATACGCGCCGTCCCCGTTCGTGGATAAGGCCACATCCGGTGAGCCTCGAAGTTCAAGGTGTACGGAGGCGTTTGGAACAGGATGCCCTTTCGTGTCGCGGATCACTCCATACAACGTCGCCATATCCCCGGTCGCTTGAGCGGCAGCCATGCAGGAGGCAAGCAAAAGCAGCACGACGCTAGGCAAGCGACGCGGCAGGAATTCTCCTGCGGTAAGAAAGC
>QIAI01000511.1 GCA_003224995.1 Acidobacteriota bacterium | reverse complement strand
CGAGTTGGGGGCACGTCATCGGCAATATGTGGATGCTTTGGCTTTTCGGTGACAACATCGAGGATAACCTTGGGCACTTTACCTACCTGCTGTTTTATCTTCTCTGCGGCATTGCCGCGGGCCTGACCCACATCCTTTTCAATGCGAATTCAAACCTGCCCACGGTAGGAGCGAGCGGAGCCATCGCGGGGATCATGGGCGCTTACCTCGTGCTTTATCCACGAGCTCGCGTACTCACTTGGCTGTTCATCATCATTGTGCCGATCCCTGCTTGGGTATGGCTCATTCTCTGGGGAGCGAACCAATTCTTAAGCGGTGCCGCCACCGCGCTGTCTCCCTATGCAAGCCAGGCGGGCGGGGTAGCTTTTTGGGCGCATGTGGGCGGATTCGTTGTGGGCATCCTGATGATCAAGCTGTTTCCGCAGCGCAGGAATCGTTATCGCTATGGAACCTGGTGAGGAACACAAATCTGCTTAATGTTCCACGTGGAACATTCTGTGGAAAAGGCCATAAACAAAGGATATATTTTCAGTGTATTCCCATTCTGGAACGAGCGCGACCCGCTATTTGCATCATTCTTGCTGGTTTGAAACGCAATCCCCTAGAGCGCTCCCGAGGTGGGAAGAATCGTCAGCTCTTCGATGGTGCTGTCTTCTGGGAGCAGCAACGCACCGACCAGGGCACGGGCGACGGTTTCGGGTGACATCATCTTCTCGCGTGGTGCGTCGGGCCAAAACGTGTTCCAGATTTCCGTGTCGGTAGCGCCCGGCAGCAAGGCGATGACACGGATCCCTTGAGGACGGAGTTCTTCTCGCAGAGTGTTGGTGAGACCGAGCGCGCCGTGTTTCGATGCGTTGTACGCGGAAGAGCCGGCGAAGACACGATTGGCAGCGACGGAGAGATTGTTAACCACAGTGCTGCCCCGGGACAGCAACGGCAGAAACGCCTGGGTCACGAGAAACGTGCCGTTCAAGTTTGTATCGATAACCGTCTTCCAGATCTGGTAAGGCAGCTTCGCCACGGGATGATTCGCATGGGCCACGCCGGCGTTGTTCACCAAAATGTCCAATTTGGGGAATTCTTTGCGAACACTCGCAGCCAGCTCAGTGACGGCCTTAGGGTCGCGCACATCACATGCCTTGGCCAGGATCCGGTTTTCCTGAAGAGCTAGTTCCCGGATGGTTTTTTCCAGCGGAGCGCGCTTGCGGCCGACAAGAATCAAGTTGCACCCCTCTTGCGCGAGTTGTCGGGCAATAGCGAAACCAATGCCGCGGCTTGCCCCGGTGATCAGAGCGGTTTTTCCTGCGAGAGTTGTGGGGCGTTCTTTGATTGGGTTCGGCAAGCTTGTCGATCGAGGTGAGTTCTTTGGAATGCTGTGCGACAGATTGATTTCGCTTCAGTTTACGCCACACAAACCTGAAATCAACCTGGCGCCGGCAGCGCGGGCCCGGGCACCCGCGCTACGACGTTTCTAAACGCCATTACGGTTACGGATGAGCGACAGGAATTCGCTGCGGGTTTCTTCTTCCTCCCGGAAACAGCCCAGCATCGAGGAGGTCACGGCAGCGGAGTGCTGTTTCTCGACACCACGCATCATCATGCAGAGATGCCGGGCTTCGATCACGACGCCAACCCCTTGCGGCTCGATCACCTTCTGAATGGTCTCAGCAATCTGAGTGGTGAGGCGTTCCTGAATCTGAAGGCGCCGGGAGAACAACTCGATCAATCGAGGAATTTTGCTCAGCCCGATGACCTTGCCGTTGGGGATGTACGCCACGTGCACTTTTCCGAAAAATGGCAGCATGTGGTGTTCGCAGAGGCTGAACATCTCGATGTCTTTGACGATGACCATCTCGTCGTAAGAGACGGTGAAGAGGGCGCCCTTCAATAGCGCCTCGGGGTCCTCGCGATAGCCCTTGGTGAGGAACTCGAAAGCCTTATGGACGCGTTCGGGCGTGCGCACCAGGCCTTCGCGTGCCGGGTCCTCGCCCAGGCGGACGACCATTTCGCGGACCAGGTCTTCGAAGGTGGCTGTCGTGATGGTGGGTGATTCGGTCGCTTGTTTCATGTTTGCCTTTCGCCCATAAACTGCCGCGGCAAAAGCCGCCGCGACCTGACAGACGAGGCGTCTGTCCCTACGTGGCTCATGCTAGTCCCTTAATTCCCTTCCCCCGGCGTACGCAAAGGAATTCATCATGGTTTCTTCCATGCGCACCTTTTCCAGATGAGCGTGGCGGAAGCCGCGCTGCAATATTTCATAGATCCGGATACAGAGATTCTCGGTCGTGGGCACGGTATCTTGGAAATCAGGCAAGGTGTTCAGGTTCTGGTGACCAAAGCGCTCAAGGATGCATACCATTCCGGTGTGCGGATCGACTGCACCACTGACCGTCACTTCGACGTGGTAGTTGTGCCCGTGGCCGTGCGGATTGTTGCACTTGCCATAGGTCTCGCGATTCCAGTCGTCGGGCATGCTGTCGCTGTGCAGGCGGTGGGAGGCCGAGAACAGGTAGCGGCGCGTGAGATACGCTTTCATGCTTCTCCGTAGAAATCGACGAACAGGTCCGGCGTCTCGTACACGCGCACGCGGTGGAGTTGAGCGGCTTTGAGCTTGGGGACCAACCGCTGCCAGATTGCGATTGCAATGTTCTCGGTAGTTGGAATCTGGTGCAGGAATTCCGGGACCTCTTTGTTCAGAAAACGATGGTCCATGGCGTCGAGGACCTCGCGGTTCATGACCTCTTTGAGCTGTTTGAGGTCGACGACAAAACCAGATTTCGGGTCAACACTTCCCTTCACCGTCACTTCCAGTGTGTAGTTGTGGCCGTGGCCGTTCGGATTATTGCACTTGCCGAAAAGTGCGCGATTCTGCTCGGAAGTGAACTCCGGATTGTGGTAGTAGTGCGATGCGGCAAATTCGGCTTTACGGGTCAGGTAGACCATGACTCTCCATCACGAAATCAATTTGATGCCGGCGCTGCCCGGATAGGTGCGCCCTTTCCATGCCACCGTTCCACTGGCATGCCGCAGCTTAGAGCGCAACAGAAGGTAAGAAAAAAACGGCAATCCCAGAATGCCCAGCAAGTTTGAGCTCCATGAAAAATGTGCAGGGGCGATTCTCAAAACAGTCATCAAAGGCAAGATCAGATAAAACGGTACGTGCCGCCAATCGTGCGCCAACGCGGAAAGCACCACCATCGTGAAGCATGCCATCACGGCCGCGAATTCAAGTGCTCGCCATAAGGCCAATGAAGCGGCGTTCGGAAACAATAGGCTAAGGTTCTTCGTCCAGCCCTCGCGCATTTGGCGGAAACCACGGTACATGCGGGTGCGAACCGCGTCTCCGCCATAGCGAAAGCGAATTTTGAAGGACGCATTGCGTGCCGCGCGGGCCAGGGCGACATCTTCGAGCAGGGACTGTGCTACCGCAGCATGTCCGCCTACTGCGTCATAAGCTGAGCGGGTGATCAGCAAGTACTGGCCATTGGCGGCGGCCAGCTTGCTCGAGGGATCACTAATCCGCGAAGGTGGATATTTTCGCGCCAGCTCAGCGAAGATTACCGGCATGCCCGCTTTCTCCCAGAAGCCGCGAACTTCCTGCTCGGGAGAATAAGAGAGCAGGTCGACATGATGCTGCTCGGATTCGGCGACGGCGCGCGCGAGTGAGCCGGTTTTGTGCACGGTATCGGCGTCGGTGAAGAGCAGCCAACGCCCCTGGGCTTCGCGGGCGCCGGCAGTCACTGCGTTGTTCTTTCCGGTCCAGCCCGGCGGCAACGGACCGGGCTCAATCACCCGGATACCCGGAAAAGATTCGGCAATGGCGCGGGTGCGGTCGGTCGAACCATCATCCACCACGATGATTTCGAAGTGGATGTCCCTCTGCGCGCTCAGAGACTCGAGGCAGACGCGCAGGCTGGCCTCTTCATTCCGGGCCGGCACGATCACCGACACCGTGGGTCGACCCGAATCTGGTACTGGCGTCTCCATAGCCGGAATCCTTTATTATAGCTAGGTGCGAAGGATCCTCTTTCCTATCGGAGTTTTGAGTCTTCTCTTGTTGGCGGGTTGCTATAGCAGCTCCCGCCCTCCGCGGATCGGCAAGCCCGCGCCGGACTTCGTCCTGCAGGATGGCGAACGCAAAGTTTCGCTGAGCCAGTTCAAGGGGCAGGTGGTTGTGCTGAACTTCTGGGCCAGTTGGTGTCCACCCTGCATTGCCGAGACGCCTTCGCTGGTGAAGATGCAGCAGCGCATGAAGGAGAAAGGCATCGTGGTGGTCGCGA
>QIAI01000510.1 GCA_003224995.1 Acidobacteriota bacterium | reverse complement strand
CTGGTCGCGGCGCCGATGCCGGTCGCCATGGCCTGATCATCGAAAGTCTCGTCCTTATTGTTCTGATAAAGCGAATACATTTCGTGATCGATATTGGCCACGAATAAATCCATCCAGCCATCTTCATTGAAGTCCGCGGAATCCAGCCCCATTCCTGATCGCGGCCTGCCCTCCGCGCTGTACGCGACGCCGGCCTGCGTGCCAATTTCTTCAAACCGCCCGTTGCCACGATTCGCAAATAAGAAATTCGCCACCGTGTCGTTGGCGACGAACAAGTCCATCTTCCCATCATTATTTATGTCCGTCGCCACCACGCCCCACGCCTTGCCCAGATACTTCGCGATCCCCGAAGCCTTGCTGATGTCGGTGAAAGTCCCGTCGCCATTGTTATGAAACAACCAACTGGCCATGGGCTTGTAGAGATGCGGAATGCAGTAGCCACGTTTGGCATCCTCACCAGCATGGCAATCCTTGCTGATGCCCTTGTTGAAGTCGACGAAACGACACACAAATAAATCAAGCCGCCCATCGTTGTCATAGTCGAACCACACCGCACTCGAGGCCCATCCCGGCGCCGCAACCCCGGCCTTCTCGGTGACATCGGTGAACGTGCCGTCCCCGTTGTTGCGATAGAGAATGCTCTTGCCATACTGGGTTACGTAGAGATCAGGAAAGCCATCTCCATCATAATCGCCGACCGCGACACCCTGCCCGTAACCGCCAGCCGCCACGCCCGCCTTCTCGGTAACGTCAGTAAACGTTCCGTCGCGATTGTTGTGATAGAGGGCATTGCGCAAAGGAGGATTGGGCATGTAGAAATCGCACGCCCCGCTGTTCACGAAATAAAGATCCATCCAGCCATCGTTGTCATAGTCAAGGAAGGCACAGCCCGCGCCAGTCGTCTCCGGCAAATATTTCTCCGCCGATTTCCCCGCCGTATGTTTCCAGGTGATTCCGCTGGTAGACGATGAGACTTCTTCAAAGGGATAGAGAGTTGATGGAGATGCCCAGCTTCGAAGGGACAATCGAGTAAAAGCCGCAGTCCCGGCAAGTGCATGAAGGAAAGCGCGGCGAGAGAACTGCAATCGTTGCCTGGGCAGTGTTTTGATCACTTCATCAATGAGGAATAAACAACTGCGCTCTGAAAGCTCGAAAACTCTCAGCTTTGAGAACTCGAAATCACTTCCTTACGGCACCATCCTTGTATTTCAGTTCGGACCGGGGTCCGCGGGAGTATCCTTCTGTTCCGCTCCGCTCTTCTGAGTCATCTGCCGATGGATGGCAAACTCCTTGTCCGCTGCCTCCTTGCGTCCGGCGCGGCTGTATGCGGTCGCCAGATGGAAGTGCGTGGCAGGATTCGCCGGCTCAAGCTTAGCAGCCGTTTCCAGCGGAGGCACGGCTTCGGAGAACTTCTTAGCTGCAATAAGGGACTGCCCCAACCCCAGAAAAGCGTCGCCGAATCCCGAGTCCAGGTGCGCGGCGCGCGAGAAGTGTTCAATGGCCTCGTCCCATTGTTGGGCTTCCCGCGCTAACTCTCCTAATACATACTCAGCTTCCGCATTCGCGGGATCAATCTTAAGTTCCTGGGCGAACTCACTTTTCGCTTTTTCCGCGACGTCCGCGGGCGGGTTCGGCCTTGAAAGCAGTAATCGTCCGATGCGAAAGTGAATGCCGGGCACATCGGGATTCTTCTTCAGGATCTGCTCGTATTCCTTCGCTGCCGCCTCCCACTTGCCCTGCAGTTCCAGCGATTCCGCATTCAGTTCATGCGCGGGGTAGGAATCCGGAGCATAGCGAGCCAGCTCCTGGGCCGCGCGAGTCGAGAGGTCGGAATACGCGTGCACCGTGATGTAGAGAACTTCCGGATCGCGGGGAAAATCCCGATTCAGCGCTCGCAAGAAATCGAGCGCTGCGTCCGGTTGATTGCTAAACAGCGCGCAGCGCACACCCGCGAGTCCGGCATCTCGCTTCAACGACTTATCTTCCACTTGTCCGGATTGCTTCCTCAACAAGGGCAAAGCTTCGCGGCAATGGCCGGACCGGGCAAGATCCATCCCTTTCTTCAGGGATTGGGAGTTGTCGGGGGGAGAAACTTTCGTTTGTGCATGGCTGCACAGCGGCACGAGCGCGCCGCACAGGAAAACAAAATAAGCCAGGATGCGAGGAACAGACATGAGAAATGGGGCAAACTGAATATTCCGCGGGTCTTGGGATGTATTGATCAATCCCATCGTACCTCCGCAACAACTGCCAGATGGAGTGTTTAGATTCACCCGGTTAAAGGCATTCAGGAAATCAGCCCGGAACTGCACTCTGACTCGCTCCGTAATCGGGAAGTTTTTCTGCAAACTCAAATCGACGTTTGCGAAGCCCGGGCCGCGAACCGGTCCCTGCGCAGGACAGTTTCCGAACTGCTCAGGACCCGTTCCGGTGTAAGGAGCACTGTCGAACCATTGATAACCGTTGTACTTGCCGCTGGTGGGATCGAAAGAATTCCGCCGTCCGAAGGTCCTGCCTGCCCCCGCTCCGCAATTTGGACGTTGCCCTCGGGAATTTACGTCATTTGGCGCATCGCCCGAATCATACAAAGCAATCGGGAACCCAGTATGCAGGCTGATGATTGGGTTGATGGACCATCCGCCGGCAATTTGGTTGACCACGCCGTTCACGTTACTGCCAAACCTCTTGCCACGGCCAAACGGGATTTCGTACACGGCGTAAGAGCTCAGAATGTGCTTGGCATCGAAATAGCATTCCGCGTAATCGGCTGCCGGGTTGTAGAGGTTCTGGTAATACGGACTCGCCGGCCCTCCTTGGGTGTTACCCCAGGTTCCGTAATAGCCGCTATTGTCGGTCATACACTTGGAAAACGTATAGGCCACCTGGTATTCCAAACCGCTCGAATAGCGTTTCTGGAACACAGCCTGGAGCGCATGGTAGTTCATACCCCCGACCGAAGCCGTTCCGGAGATCTGCGAAATGTCGGACTGGAACGTGGGATTGCCCGACAAGTAGATGCTCGGCGCCGTGCAGGGCGGCGCAGCGCACGCACTGTCGGGCAGAAGCTGACTTTGCAAATAAGGCATGGGAACCATCAAATGCGTTCCGTGCTGACCCACGTAGCCAACCTGCAAGGTGGCGGTGTTAGCCAGCTGGTGTTGGATCGTCAGGTTCCACTGATTGGTTATCGCGGGCTGGACCTTGGGATCCCAAACGCGAATCAGTGCGCCCGCAAAAGGATCACTCGCGGCACCCACTGGCGCCAGACCTTCGTCGGTGCTGGTTCCTGGAAGAGCTACGCCTTTGTATTGCACGAGCGTTTCAGCAGCCTGGAAGGGCGGGTTAACAGGCAAGCGCAGATTGGTGCCGGTACCTTCCAGGTAAGAGGAGATAGTGAACGCGCCGCGTACTACGGTCTTTCCTCCCAGCGCTTCTGGTGTCCAGGCGAAACCAATTCTCGGCTGGAATGCCTTGCCACCATAAACGCCATTGTAAAGACCACGGCTGCTGTTTCTACATGTGGTGGGCGCCGTTCCCAAATCTACCTTCGCGCAGTTGGGCGCCAGCACCTGTCCGCTTATCAGATCGAAATTGACTTGCCGATCGTCTTTTTCTACCCAGGGAGTAAAGGTCTCGTAACGCAAACCTAAGTTCAGAGTCAGACTACTTGTGGCTCTCCAGTCGTCCTGAACATAGCCGGCGATGGTGCTGGATCGGTGAGCCCACACGCAGCAGGTGAGGCCTGAACCATAGGCAGATGGCATACCCAAATAGAAGTCGGCTCCGCCAAACCCATTCCCAGCCGGTCCGGGACTAACGGGATTTTCCGAAGTGAAGGCGCCGCTGAAGAGCATGCCTCCCAGCGACCCACTGTTGCCGCTATAGAAAGAATTTACACGATAGCGCCAATATTCGAATCCGGTATGGATCACGTGATGGCTGCGAGTCAAAACGGCTGCATCAGCGAATTGGATCACTGCATCATGGAATCGCTGTTGAACGCCATTGCTCCCGATATTACTTAGAATACCCGTTCCCGGAGGTGCTCCTTGACCAGGATTGCTGGGTGTCCCGCCGTAAAACCCAAGCATCAGCATACCCGGGCCGCCCTTGTTGCCGTTTCCAATGCCAAGTTGTTCCGCGATGTTGCCCGCTTTTGCAAAGTCGCTTCCGTTTTCCAACTTGACGTAATTGATACCGAAGCGCACATCATTCAGGAAGCTGGGACTGAATGTATGGGCCCAATCGAGGACCTCATTGTCGATTGGAGCATCGGAGAAGGTATCGCCCAACAGCGCGAAGGAGCGGGTCAAAGGATTGTGCTGCTTCGCATGGGAATAACGACCAAAAATGTGGTCGGAACCGGTCGCGTTGAAATCGACTTTTATGTCGAACTGGTTGGTGTTAAAAGCCTGTGCCTCGGTATAGCTGAAATTGTTTTGTCGTCCCGCGCCGGTCGGAGCGGGATACAGGGGCGAATTGAAGAGCGCCTGCGCGACCGGATCTATGGCGTTAGTAATCACATTGTTCGGATAAGGTTGGTTGCCGATGGGATTGTAGAGTTGGTGCGTCCCGCCGTTGGCAGCGACGGTGTCATTGCAAAGCCCGCCAGTAAATCCAGTTTCGCAAATATCCCCAAAGTCGCCCGTCCGCTCTGCCGCTGTGAAAAGACCTGCCTGCCGGGTAGTGGAGGGATGATCGAAACGCTGTCCCTGATAATCGAAGAAGAAGAAAAGCTTGTTCTTTACAATGGGCCCGCCGATGGTGCCACCGAACATGTTCCAGCGCAGTTTATTTCTGGGTGCGCCGTTAAATCTGTTTTCCCAAGAGTTGGAATTCAGCTTGTCGTTGCGGAAGTACTCCCAGATGTCGCCATGAAAGGCATTCGTGCCCGACTTAATGGTGGTGCTGATAATGCC
>QIAI01000464.1:3256-4268 GCA_003224995.1 Acidobacteriota bacterium | reverse complement strand
TTCCGTGTGTTCAGAGTAGATGTGCTGTCGCAAACCTGTACTGCCCGCAAGAAATAACCTGGCTGAGCCGGGTGCGCATTCGACTTTCGCTCGGAACGCCAACCAGCATAATGGAATGTAGGTTCGGGCTTTATCGCGCCAGGTTTTACGGCCGGCCTCGCGGCCGCTGCATAACCCCTTATTGCCAATTACAGGCTAAGCCAAATGTGGGCGATAGAAAACAGCGAGATGAACAGGCCGAGGCAGAAGTAGATGTTGTGAGCGGTCGCTTGGCTGGGAGGCTCAGGGAAGTGCACCCCATGGCGACGAAAAAAAGAGTCCAGGGCGTGTTCACGATCGAGGATGAAGTTGGCGATCGGACGATGGAATAAAGCCACGAGCAGTCCAAGCACCAAATTGGTGAAATCCGCAATCATGATTCCAGTCTAGCCATCCGTTTCCGGGTTCCAATCAGGCAAAGAACCTAATACGCCGCGATTGGCGATAAGAGATAGACGTTAGAGAAACGCTTGATCTCCCGTCGCGGGGGCTTACGCCAATGAGGATTGCCCACGACTTGAGGGCATTACTCTCTCGCCCTGGCCTCAGCGCTTCTTTAAGGCCCTCTTCTGCAGGTGTGCCCGCATCTCGCGCCCAAATTTGGTTCGGTTGAAAGCGAGCTGTTGCACAATGCCGATGATGTTGCCGGCGGCCCAGTAGAGACTGAGGCCTGCCGACAGGTTCCAGGTGAAAACCCCGAGAAGCAAAGGCATGGTGAACTGCATCATTTTCTGCTGGGCTGGGTCCATGCCTGCTTGTGGAGTGATTTGCTGCATCAGGAACATTGACACTACGAAGAAAATCGTGAGCACATGCGAAGGGCTGGAAAGGTCATGCAGCCATAACCAGCCAGCCTGGCGCAGTTCGATGGCGCTTCCGAGCATGGTGTAGAAAGCCCAGAGAAAAGGGAGTTGCAGGAGATTGGGTAAGCATCCCCCGAGCGGATTTACCCCTTCACGCTTGTAAAGATCTT
>QIAI01000464.1:2528-3230 GCA_003224995.1 Acidobacteriota bacterium | reverse complement strand
CTTCTGCATCTTCATCGCCGACTTAATGGTGGATATGCGAAGTGGCAACAGAGCGACGTTGATGACCACAGTCAGAATCAGAATGGCCCAGCCGTAGTTTCCGGTCCAATGTTC
Organism: Acidobacteriota bacterium; assembly: GCA_003224995.1. GTDB lineage: Bacteria > Acidobacteriota > Terriglobia > Terriglobales > Acidobacteriaceae > Gp1-AA133. Next base: position 3,116 of record QIAI01000464.1, on the reverse strand, counting down.
GTAGGTCCAACGCAGCCAAAGAAACAGCGGCTTAGCAAAGAATGAGAACGTGCCGAAGTCCACCAATTTCTCCAATGTCGGGCCATTGGGCTGCGGCGAGATGCTGGCCGGAGTGGAGTAGGCGCGGATGTTGGAGATCACATCCAAGGCTTTCGGTCCAACGAAGATTCGTTGGCTCGTCGATGCGCCCGGAGCCCCAACCGCAATGCCCAAGACAGGAACTCGCTCCTGGTCGTTCGGATCAGGCTTGTCGGGATTTTTAGGGATGCGGATTTCGTTGTGCAGTGTTACTGCGGCCGCGCGATCCGGATCGTCGGGAAGGAAGGTGGCAGCAAAGTACTGATCGACAACCGCCGCCCACTGAAACGTGCCATTGATAGTGGCGCCCCCGCTTACTTTTTTGAGTGCAATACGCTCGACCTTGTCCTCACGATCGATATCGATGCGAGCGGCGGCGTATGAGGCTGGAACGGTAGCGTCGCCAAATCCTGATGGCCACGCCGGGTAAGCAGTGACAATCGCACCTTTGCGTGCGACCGAGGTCTCGAGCCTGACTTCGTAGCTGTGACTGAATGTAAATTTTTTAGT
>QIAI01000464.1:0-2269 GCA_003224995.1 Acidobacteriota bacterium | reverse complement strand
TGCACCTTGTTTGGTCCTGGCATTTGCCGGGGTCAGGTCTGGGGTCGCGCGCGCAGCTTCCGGCGGTGGCGGTGCGGAAGTCTGCTCAGAAGATCTCTGGATTTGCTCTTGTCGCTGGGGAGGGGCGGGAGGCTTGTAATACTTCGAGATAACTTGTTGAGTGATGAATATAACGACAAAAGTGAGAGCAAAAGTGAGTAGCAGCCGTCGCTCTGAACCTGGATCTTGATTGGGTGCTTGGAAGTCGGTCAACGTAACCTACCAATTTTCTGCGAATTCTAGGGCCGAAGCTGCTCGGAATCTGAATCCTCGGGTAAGGGATCGTATCCGCTTGGCCCCAAGGGATGGCAGCGAAGCAATCTCCGGATTGCGAGCACTCCGCCACACCACCAGCCGCGTTCCATCACAGCCTGAGCGGCATATTCCGAGCAAGTCGGAGTAAAACGGCAAGCATGGCTAAACAGAGGCGAGATCCAACGCTTGTAGGAACGAAGCAAAACTTCCACCACGCTCTGGCGATTCGCGATCTCTGTGAAGGCGGTTATCACTTGCCTAGCTTTTTTGCGGACAGCTGATGGGATTTACCCAATTTCTGTCTCTGGACCGGCACGGTGCCCTTATCCGTGCCCAGCTTTGCCTTTTGCTCGACCACATCAAGGGCGCGAGCAACCTCGGAACAGAGCTGCTGAAACTCAATCTCCAGCACGACTTTTTTGGGATTAATCACGACGTCCAGGGGACGGGTGAGTCGTTTAAGGTTTTGCGCCACCGCGGCTCGCACTCTACGCTTAATACGATTGCGGACGACAGATTTTCCCATGGCTCGGCCAACGGTAATCCCAACCCGAGGTGGCCGAGTGTATTCTGGGTCCCTTCCCCTATCCTCGAACCCTTCCGCGCCTTTAGATCCCAACTCCGGACGCAATAGATAAAAAGCTGTAAACGATTGCGAAAAATGACGTTGCCCGGACCGGTACACCACCTCAAACTCGGCGTGTTTACGTAATCGATGCTCACGGGGAATCGACATCGGTTTACATCCTCCACAGGGCCTCGCCAGTTCGCCTTCGCGGGTGTGGAAGATGATATTGAGAGGGGAAATGCGCCAGAAACAGGCGCTTATTCGCGGAATCCGGGCTTGACGGATACCCGCTTGCGCCCTTTCGCGCGGCGTCGAGACAAAACTGCCTGGCCGGACTTTGTCTTCATGCGAGTCCGGAACCCGTGGGTCTTACTTCGCCTCCGGCGATTGGGTTGAAATGTGCGCTTCGGCATCGAGCAATGCACTCCTACCTAGAAATATTTGCAGTGAGCAAACCTGAAGTATATCGGAGTAAACTCCTGGGGGCAATTTTGGCAGGGTCATCGCTTACCCGAGGGTGACCTTACTGGACAATAAGAGTTAAGCTCCCATCCCTCATTTTTGATTGCGGGTTTACGATAGATATTGCTTGTTCCTGAAATGGAGCTTCAATACTCAGGGCGGATTCGGTGAGGTAGAGGTCGAATCGAGAAATTTGACTGTGGAATGTCCGGTGTTCTGCTTTTAGAGGCGAATGCTCTCCAGCCTTCGAAGCCTGTGCGTATCCTCTTGAGGCTACGGGCTTCTCGTTAAAATTCCAGAGTGAACCTAGACGACACCATCATTGCTATCTCCACTCCTCCCGGTCGGGGAGGCATTGGCGTCGTGCGACTCAGTGGACCTGAGGCGCGGCAGATCGCTCTTCCGCTATTTCGTCTGAAACACCCCCTTGAAGCCGGACGTGCAATATTCGGCGAGCTCATAGACCAGCAGAGCGGAGAGCGCATCGATGAAGTAGTTGCTACGTTTTTTGAGAGGCCGCGCTCCTACACCACCGAAGACGTTGTCGAAATTTCGGCTCACGGCTCGCCCGTGGTGCTGCACTACGTCGTTGAGCAGGCATTGGCCCGAGGCGCACGCTTGGCCGAGCCCGGCGAATTCACCATGCGCGGATTTCTTCACGGCCGTATCGATCTTACCCAGGCGGAGGCGGTGCGCGACCTGATCGATTCGCAGACGCTATTTCAAGCAAAGATCGCCGCTCAACAACTTGAAGGCGCTCTCTCCCACCGAATTCAACCGGTTAAAAAGCAACTCGTCGAGCTAATCGCGCTGCTCGAAGCCGGCATCGATTTTGCCGAAGATGATGTTGCCGTGCTTTCCGACGACCAGATTCTCGAAGCTGTGGGCAAGATCCGCGCCCCACTTGAGGCTCTAGCACGCTCGTTCGCCTACGGTCGGGTGGTC
>QIAI01000463.1:1495-6410 GCA_003224995.1 Acidobacteriota bacterium | reverse complement strand
CGCGGAGGCCGAGCGCGAAATCCTGCGCTCCGCCGCTGGAGCCGCCCAACTCGACACCTTAAAGCCAGCCCTCACCGGGGGCGACGTCATCGAAATGCAGGAGACAGCGGCAAAAGTCCGCGTCGATGACTCCCTGGTGAGCTACGCACTCGCGATTGTCCGCAAGACGCGCGAATCCGAGTTCCTGTCACTCGGCGTATCGCCCCGCGGCTCGCAAATGCTTTACCGCGCCGCGCAAGCTATGGCGTTTCTGGAAGGCCGCACCTACTGCACGCCGGAAGACTTCAAGCCGCTGGTCGTGCCAGTCTTCGCTCATCGCGTGGTGGTCAGCGGGTCCTACTCTTCCACCCTAAAAAAGTCCGACCAAGCCGAACAGGTCATGCGCGAAATCGCGGATAGCGTCGCCGTACCGGTGTAGGAACAGGCCTCAGGTCTCAGATCTCAGGCGCTCAGGGCTCAGGGCTCAGGGCTGGAGTTTGCTGCTCGCCGACTATAATCGCGGGATCATGACATTTCTCCGCTTCCTGATGTTGCTCTCGCTCACCGTCTGGATCGGCGGCATCATCTTCCTGTCGTTTGTGGAAGCGCCCACCGCCTTCTCCGTTGCGCCCACCAGGCACGTGGCGGGAACGCTCGTCGGACACTCGCTCGGCATCCTGCACTGGATGGGATTGTTCTCAGGCGTCGTTTTCCTGGGTAGTTCCATGCTGGTTTCCAGCCTGACGGCGGGCTCGGCGCGTCCACTGGCCGCGCGCCACATCCTTATCTGCGTCATGCTACTGCTCACCGCCGTATCGCAATTCGGCATCTCGCCGAAAATGGCCGCTCTTCGCGCTCAATTCGGCGACATCGACACCGTGCCTGCTACCGACTCCGGCCGCATGCAATTCGACTCGCTGCATGTTTGGTCAGTTCGATTGGAAGTCGCAGTCTTGCTGATGGGTTTGGCGGTCCTCTACCTGACCTCGCGTTCCATCCCGTAACGGCCCTGCGATTTCCTTCGCGTCCTTTGGATTGAATTAGTTTCATAGCAGTTGCGTACTTCAAATCGCGTGGCAGTCTAGACTCGCTACTCGCAACTAATTGGCGCGAACCCTTGCATCATTTATTCTGTAATGCTTCAGATCCTCTTGCCGTGCTGCTAGCTGACAGCCGACGGCCGAAAGCTGCCCATGAAATCCGGAATTATCGGCCTGCCGCAGGTAGGCAAGACTTCTCTGTTTCGCATGCTCACCGGGGCGACCCTCTCCGCGCACGCCCTCGCCAATCCACGCGAGGCGCACATTGGCGTCGCCAAGGTTCCTGATGATCGGCTTGACCGCCTGGCTGCTCTGTACAAGCCAAAGAAACTCACCCACGCGTCGATCGAATACGTCGACGTCGGAGCCATCGGCCAGGACGCGTTGAAAGAAACTGCCTACATCGGGCACCTGCGCCAGGTCGACGCTCTGGTGCATGTTCTGCGCGCGTTTGAGGACGACTCCATCCCTCACGTTGGGCCAATCGATCCGCTGCGCGACATCAAGAACGTTGAATTCGACCTCATGGTGAGCGATCTGGGCCAGATCGAAAAGCGCCTCGAGCGCCTGGTTAAAGACCTCAAGAAGATGCGTTCGCCCGATCTCGAAAAAGAAAACGAGCTGCTGATAAAAGCGAAGGCGCATCTGGAAACCGAGAAACCTCTCCGCGAAATGGAGATGACCCCCGAAGACAAAAAGCGGCTGCGGGGCTTCATGTTTTTAAGCGAGAAGCCCATGCTTTACGTCCTTAATGTCACGGAAACCCAGGAGCTTGGCAAAGCCTTGGAAGGGGCTGTTTCGAAGTACAACCTGAGTGAAGTTGCTTCGCGCCCCAATGCGGGAGCCACTGCAGTCTGCGCCAAGGTCGAAGCCGAACTCGCCGAAATGAGCGATGAGGACGCTGCCGAATTTCTTTCCAGCTACGGGCTCAGCGAGAGCGGCCTGGTGCGCCTCATTCGCCAGACCTATCACTTACTGGGGCTAATCTCTTTCCTTACAGCCGGCGAAGACGAATGCCGCGCCTGGACCATCCCGGTCCATACCCGCGCGGTGGAAGCTGCGGGTGCGATCCATTCTGATTTGGAGAAGCACTTCATCCGCGCCGAAACCATCCGCTGGGACCAACTCCTCGAAGCCGGCTCCGAAGCCAACGCCCGCGCCAAAGGCCAGCTCCGCCTGGAAGGCAAGGACTACATTGTGCAGGATGGAGACGTGATGCATATACGGCACAGCGGGTGAGGAAGCGGTTCTCCGCGCTGGGTTTGATAACCGTCAATTCGGTACTAATGAAATTACTTAATCGGGAGAACCCTCAAAATCAAGCGTCGGCCTTGAATGAGGCTAGCAATCCGGCACCTAATTCTGAGAACTGACAACTGGTATTATCCCGGACACATGAGCCCCATCTTCACCAGCATTCTTCTGGGCCTTACCGCCGCCGCCGCTAACATCTTTGGCGGCGCAATTATCGTGCAGCGAAGCTGGGAGCGCCGCTACTTAAAATACTTTGTCGCGCTGGGCGCCGGCTTCATGCTCTCCACCGCGCTGGTCGAGGTGGTGCCGACCAGCCTTCAACTCGGCGGCCGATATGCCGCTTTCCTGATCCTGCTCGGCTATCTCATCATTCATTTCTTCGAGCACACGGTTACGCCGCACTTCCACTTCGGCGAAGAGACCCATCAAGACGAATTCTTGCATCCGCACAAAAGTTTTTCCGTGCTCATCGGATTGATCATTCACACCTTCTTCGATGGGATCGCTATTGCGTCTTCTTACACAAAATTCCGGAGGGTTTCACCGTCGCCTCGGTGATGCTGGCCAGCGGCCGCACCCGGGCCTTCGCCTGGGGCGCATCCGTCCTCCTCGGAGCTGCGACCCTGGCGGGCGTACTCACCATGGCGGTGTTCCGCCATCAGGTCAACGAAGGACTGCCACTCGCTGCCGGCGTGACCATCTATGTTGCCGCTTCTGATTTGATTCCAGAAGTGAACAAAGAGCCCGGGGTGAAGATGGCTCTCATAGTTTTCCTGGGAGTCGCTTGTTTATTCCTGCTGGATCACTTCTTCCACGCTCACTGAACGGCAACTCACTCCACCTGGTGCTTCGCCGTATACCCATCGCGGGCGTAGATCTGCACTTTCACATCTTTGCCCTTCTGATCCCGCACTTTCAATGGGCCGCCATCGGGCGCGACCAACTCGATTTTCAGTTTGCGATAGCTTCCATCCAGCTTGGTATTCGTCGGATGATAGGCGATGGTGTACTGATTGCGAATGTCGGTGCCGATATCGTGGAAGATCTCGGGCAACTCGCCACTAAATCTGGGGAAATAGGCTCGGCCGCCGGTCATATGGGCGAACGTGTTCATCTGGTTGTCGGCCTGCAACCAGTCGCTGGTTACGATGCCGCCCGCTCCGCCCATGCGCGCATCAATCATTTCGCGCAACGCCCTTCCGATGCTGATAGCATAAATCGTGATGTTCTGCGTGTTCTTCAGCTTTTTCAGAATCTGATCGAGATTGAGTTTGCTGAACGTATCCCGTCCGCTGGAAACCAGGATGATGTACTTCTTCCCTTCCAGGCTCTCGACGCGATCAATGGTGTCGTAGAGTGCGTCGAACAAGTTGCGTTCCGAGAAGCCAGGGATGCGCAGCGTATTCAGCGCTCCCATGACGGCGCGCTTGTCTTGGGTGAAATCGGTCAGAATATACGGCCTCATGTCATACGACACGACCGCAATCCAGTCCTCCGGCTTCAGGGTTGAAGCAAAGTTGTACGACGCATTCAGCGCTTCGTACATGTAGTTGTAGTTGGTCGAAGCGTACTCCACCAGCAGCACTGCCGTAATCGGAGCCGCCGACTGGTTAAAGTTCGCAATCGACTGCGGCGCTCCATCTTCGTAAATCCGGAAATTTTCTTTCTTGAGATTTGGAACAAACTGTCCGTCCTTCGTGGTCACCAGCACGTCCAGGTTCACCAGCGGAACGTCCACCTTGATGGAGTAGTCCGGCATGCCCTCAATCTTCTTTGGCTTCTCCGAAGGCGGAGGTGGCGGGGCTTCGTCCTTCTTTTTCGGAATGGCGTAGGGTCCTACGTCTCCTCCGGGGCCGCCCGCACCGTCGGGCGCGTCCTGCTTGTTAGGATTCTGCGAACTACCGGCCGGAGGCTGCTGCGAGTTGTCCTGAGCGTGGAGCCACGCCGAACCCTGACCGTAAGCGAATAAGGTCAGTATTAAGAATAGTTTGCGAGGGAAACCCATGGCCATCGATCCTCTTCGCGCCGGTTTAGATGTGGCACGAAAGTAACATTCATTCCCAAATATCGTTGATGTTAGTATAGACGCACAGCTTCGCGATTGGGATGTTTTGCTAGGTCCTAAAGCTTGTCTCCTCCCGGCAATTACTCGCTTTCGTTCGGAGTCTAAAATTACTGTCAGCTACGAGCCGTTTCTTGGCAGGCTCTCCAGGGCAAATTGATGAGAAAAGTGGTTCTCTCGCTCGCCGCCGCCTATTGTGTCTTTACTCTTTTGACGTTCGCCGCGGAAACTCCCGCGCCTCAGGCACCTAAGACGACTGCCACCATTCCGGTCAGTGAGATTCAAGTCGGGATGCGCGGAGTGGCCTACACCGTCTTCCAAGGCACCAAGCCCGAGCCCATGGATGTAGAAGTCCTCGGCGTGCTCAAGAACATGAATGGCCCCAAGGGGGACATCATTCTGGTGCGTCTGCATGGCGCGAAGGCGGAATACACCGGCGTGGTCGCCGGCATGAGCGGCAGTCCGGTTTACTTCAACGGCAAGCTCGCGGGCGCACTCGCCTTTCGCATCGGCGAGTTCTCGAAAGAGCCGATTGCCGGTGTTACCCCCATTGCGGATATGCTGGAGCTTAATGCTCTGG
>QIAI01000463.1:0-1468 GCA_003224995.1 Acidobacteriota bacterium | reverse complement strand
CCACGCAGCATGCCGCAAGCAAGACCTCCGGGCCGGGTGAGTCCTCGAGCCTTCCCGTGCAGAACGTCGCCAACTATCTGAAGCCGATCGAAGCGCCTCTGGTGTTCAATGGCTTCAGCGAAGAAGCCGTGAAGATGTTCGCCCCGCAATTCGCTGCCAGCGGCATCGTGCCCGTGATGGGTGCCGGCTCCTCGAGTGACGAGAAGCAGCCCGAACCGCTGGAGCCCGGTTCTGCCGTGAGCGCGGTCCTGGTCCGCGGCGATATGGACATCGCCGCCACCTGCACCGTTACCTACATCGATCCCGAGCGCTTGCTGGCGTGCGGACATCCGTTATTGCAGTTCGGCAGTGTCGATCTGCCTATGACCAAGGCCAACGTGCTCGCCACGCTGCCTTCGCCGCTGAACGCCTTTAAGATCGTGAACACCACCGAGCCTGCGGGCGCCTTCGTGCAGGATCGCCACACCGGCATCATGGGCATTCTCAACAAGCAGCCCGAAATGATCCCGGTCACGCTCAACATCCACAATGGCGCCGCGACCAAAGAGATTCATTACGAGGTGCTGAACAACCCGCGCCTCAGCCCTGTCGCCATGATGGCCACCGTATTCAACGCGCTGCATGGCATCAACGACTACGGTGAGGAGACCACTTACCGCCTTCAGGGCGTAATCAACGTAAAGGGGTATCCTGAAGTCAAACTGCAGAACATGTTCGCGCCCACGGATGCCGGCCAGCCCGCTGCATTTTTGGCGGCTCTGTCGCTCGGCGACCGCTTTGGGCGCATATACGACAACCCGTTCGATGTTCCTGCAGTCAAGGCCGTCACCCTGGATTTCGATTTAGTCAAGGAACGCCGTCAGGCACGTCTGGAAAGCGCCCGCACCGATCGGACCGAAGCCCGGCCCGGCGACGAAATCACCGTGGAGACGGTGCTTGCTCCTTATCGTGGGGAACGCGTGGTCCGCCTGATTCCCATCAAGATTCCGACTTCCGCGTCTAAGGGTCCTCTCCGCATCCTGGTCAGCGATGGCGACACCTTGGACCGCATGCGGCGTGGAATGCCGATGATGGCGCGCAAGCTCGATCTGGCTTCCACCATTGCCCTGCTCAACAAGGAGCACTCCAACAATCGTGTCTACGTTTCGCTGCTGGAAGCCGACCCGGAAGCCATGGTGGGCGACAAGGTCATGCCGACCCTGCCGCTTTCGGTGATGAACATCATGGACGGAATGCGCGGCACGCAGGAAATGGTCGTTCTCGGCGAATCCTCGGTCAACGAGGTCGCCACCCCGCCCATGGACTTCGTAGTCGCGGGTGCGCAGGTTCTGACCATCACCATCAAATAAGGTAATGGGATGCTCCCACCCAAGCTTCTCTTGGGTGGGTTGCATGCAACTTCTGTGTCTCGGGCCTGCCCTGGAAATCGTGATAGTCTGAATTTTCCGCCGCTGATCACACAAAAATT
>QIAI01000566.1 GCA_003224995.1 Acidobacteriota bacterium | reverse complement strand
GCCCATGCCCTTCTCTCCGCGGCTCATCATGGCGTGGTGATGGGAAGCCTCTGATTGGGACGATTCATGCGCGCATTTTTCGTGCGCTTCTGGCTCCTGGGCGTGGATTGGAACAGACACCGCCAGAACTCCACAAATCGAGAGCGCACCGAATGTTCTCAGGTTCATCGCCGTGTCTCCTTGGTGATGGCCGCGTAAAAATGCGCCGGCAACGTGCGCGCCTTTTCAGGCGCTGCGGCCAGGTTCTCCAGCAGGCCCGCTCGTTGCTGTCGCGGAGTCTCTTCAAGCAGGCGATCCCAGTTTTCGACGACATTTCGCAATTGCTCGCGCAACCCCACGAGTTGCTGGATGTGCTGCTCGAGTCCTTGGAGCTTCGATGCCGCCAGCTCGCGCACCCGGTGGCAGGGAGCGCCCCCGGCATCGCGGATCTTCAGGATTTTCGCGAGTTCGTCCAGAGTGAATCCGATCGATAGCGCGGCGCGGATCAGGCGGACACTAGTCACCGCATCCGCGGAGTAACAGCGATAGCCGTTCGCGGAACGCACAGGAGCGTCGAGCAGTCCTTTGCGTTCGTAGAGACGCAGCGTGTCTGGGCTGATGCCAACCAGCTTCGCCAGCGCGCCCGAGCGAAGCGGCGATTGCGATTTCACGGCATCAGTGTAGACCTCGGAGGACGATCCAGGGTCAAGAGCTTTTTTCAACCGCGATTCCGACTATCTTGCAGCGATCTACCTCGCAGCTCCCTTCACTTGCCCGCCGCTCTATCCGACCTGTAGCATGGATTCTTGGTCTTATTGATCAGGAGGCATTTATGGCGACCGAGACGGTAGGCACCCCGGCCAGTCTGGCGAGCGGGAATACCAAGGTTTATCGGAATTTTATTGATGGCGAGTGGGTTGAATCCTCGACGGGCGAAACCTTTGAAGACCGGAACCCTGCCGATACCCGGGAGGTCGTCGCGATCTTCCAGAAATCCGGCAAAGACGACGTAAACGCGGCCGTGGAAGCCGCCCGACTGGCCTTCGAACGCTGGCGGCTGGTTCCGGCGCCGCGGCGGGCGGAGATCGTTTTTCTTGCGGCTGAGATGCTGGCCGAGCGCAAGGAAGAGTATTCCCGCGACATGACCCGCGAAATGGGCAAGGTCATTAAGGAGACCCGCGGCGATACCCAGGAAGCAATCGACACCGCCTACTACATGGCGGGTGAGGGACGTCGCATGTTCGGTCCCACCACACCTTCGGAGTTGCCCAACAAGTTCGCCATGGCGGTACGCCATCCGCTGGGCGTCTGCGGCATGATTACGCCGTGGAATTTTCCGATGGCCATCCCCTCGTGGAAGCTGTTGCCCGCCATCGTGTGCGGTAATACCTGCGTGATCAAACCCGCGCAGGACACTCCGCTTTCTACCTTCAACCTGGTGCGCGCCCTCGTGGATGCGGGACTGCCCAAGGGCGTGATCAATATCGTGACCGGCTTTGGCGCGAGCGTCGGCGGGCCGTTGACCGAGCATCCCGAGGTGCGGGCCATTTCGTTGACCGGATCGACCGCGGTCGGACGCACCGTGGGCGTCACCGCCGCCAAGAGCTTCAAGCACTGCTCGTTGGAACTGGGCGGTAAGAATCCGATGATCGTGCTCGACGACGCGAATTTGGACTTGGCCATTGAAGGCGGTCTGTGGGGAGGGTTCGGGACTACCGGACAGCGCTGCACCGCCACCAGCCGCATCATCGTGCAGAAGGGCGTGTACCGCGAGTTTGTCGATCGCTACGTCGCGCGAGCCAAAAAACTGAAGATCGGCAACGGGCTTGACGAGACGGTGGATGTGGGTCCGGCGATCAACGAAGCCCAGCTGAAGACCGATCTGAGCTATGTCGACATCGGCCGCGACGAGGGCGCGAAACTGGCGTGCGGTGGCAATCGCCTGGACAAGGGCGATTACCAATACGGTTTTTTCATGGAGCCGACCGTGTTCATCGATGTCGATTCGAAGATGCGCATTGCGCAGGAAGAAATCTTCGGGCCGGTGGTGTCCATCCTTCCGTGCGATGGATTGGAAGACGCGATCGAAATCGCAAACGGGGTGGAGTATGGGTTGTCTTCGTCGTTGTACACCAGGGACGTGAACAAAGCCTTCGCCGCGATGCGCGATCTGTATGCCGGAATCACCTACATCAATGCGCCCACGATTGGCGCCGAAGTGCATCTGCCCTTTGGCGGGACCAAGGCCACCGGCAATGGCCACCGCGAAGGAGGAATCGGTGCGATTGATTTCTATACCGAGTGGAAGTCGGTCTACATCGATTACTCCGACAAGCTGCAAAGGGCGCAAATCGATCGGCCAGAGTAAGAGGGCAGTCGTTGGTGGTCGGTGGTCGTGCAGCTGACTCAGAATGATTTTCTTCGCGACCTTCGCGAACCTTCGCGTCCTCTGCGGTTAAAAGCTTTCCGTTGGCCGAATCCGAGCGCCCTCAAATCTGCAGGAAGTCTTCGCCAACGACGAACCACCAACGACTGACCCACGACCAGCCGCGTTGTCCTTTGCCCACTTTCCGATTAAGCTTCTCAAGAGCCTCGCACCGCTTCTAACCCGAGGCCGGAGCATCGATGCCAGCCACTCAAGTGCGCGAAGTTGCCGCTGCCCAACGTCTGGAGAATGTTCGCTACGCCATTCGGGATTTAGCCTGCGTGGCCGACGAAGTCGCTAAAAAGGGTCACAAGATTCTGCCGCTCAACATCGGCGATCCCATCAACTTTGATTTCCAGACGCCGGCCCACCTCATCGAAGCGGTTTACAAGGCCATGAAGGATGGCAAGAACGGCTACGCGCCCTCGCCCGGCATTAAGCCGGCGCTCGATGCGATTCGAAGGGAAGCCGAGCGCAAAGGCATCAGCAGCGTGCAAGATGTTTTCGTCACGTCAGGCGTGAGCGAAACCGTCGACATTTGCCTGAGCGCGCTCCTGAACCCCGGCGATAACCTGCTGACCCCCAGCCCGGATTATCCGCTGTACTCGGCCGTGCTCGCCAAGCTCGGCCTCGAGTTGAATACCTACGCGTTGAACGAAGATGACGGCTGGCAACCCGACCTGATCGATGTGCATAAAAAGATCAGCCCGCGCACCCGGGGCATTGTGCTCATCAATCCCAATAACCCCACGGGCGCGGTCTGCTCCCGTCGCATGCTGGAAGCCATCGCGGAGCTGGCGCGGCGTAATAACCTGGTCATCTTTGCGGATGAGATTTACGACAAGCTGATCCTCGACGACGATCCGCACATCTCCCTGGCCTCGATTGCGCCCGATGTGCCGATCGTGACCTTCGGCGGGCTATCCAAAAACTATCTCGCGCCGGGATGGCGGCTTGGTTGGGGTGTGGTCAGCGGCGATGCGGCGGTGGTGAAGCCATACGTGGAGGGAATCGGGCGGCTGTTGCGATCCCGCTTGTGCGCCAACCATCCCGAGCAGTACGCCATCCAGGCAGCCCTCGAAGGACCACAGGACCATCTGCAAGAAGTTGCGGCAAAGCTGCGGTCGCGTCGTGACCTGACGATGAAA
>QIAI01000565.1 GCA_003224995.1 Acidobacteriota bacterium | reverse complement strand
CTTCGCTGGAAAGGGCAGTTTATTTTGTCGGAGTCCAATCCCGACGTACAGGCTTCTAACGATGGACTGTTCTGGTGCATGCACACCCAGACCTGTATCGGTCCCGATGGCCAAGTGGCCGAACCCGGCAACTGCGCCTCGAAGGGAAGAGCCTGCCACGGCACCGGCAAGTGCGAGTAGAACTTTGTTGTGCTGAGATGATGGGGATCTGAGTTGTGCTGAGATGATGGGATCTGAGTTGTGCTGAGATGATGGGGATCTGAGCTGTTCTGAGATGATGGGGATGCCGCAGACTTCCCATCCCACCTCCGTTACTACTGTCCCATTGTCATCCCTCACCACTGTCATTCTCTCTTTAGAATGTCATCTCTTTATACCAACGTCATCTCTTTGCAACATCCTCTCTATACAACTGTCATCCTGAGCGAAGTGAGGCGCCAGCCGAACGAAGTCGAAGACCCCGCGTTTCCATGGAACGGCACAAGCCCTGACAAAGTTTTCCACCACGGCCCCGCGTGGGCAATAGGATGCTGGTGCAAAAGTACTTCCTTCTTCACTTCTGAGCGCCCGCGAATGTTAGATAATAGAATCCAGCCGCGATCCGCGGTCTCTCAACTTCGGGAGTTTCGAATGCAACGCACCTCTATTTTCCTTTCGATGATTCCCACGATTCTGCTCGCGATGGCGGCGCCGCTCGCGGCCCAAGACTACAAGTTCACCATCCCCACCTCGCAGCCCTGGACCGACACCGGCGTCGACCTGCAGCCCGGCTCTGTGCTGGCGATTTCCGCGTCTACCAACCAAGCCTCGGGCGGAGGAGGTTGCGATCCCGCCGGAGTTCCTTCGGGAAGTAATTCGTCGAGCCTGCCCATAACATCCGCCCCGGCTGGTGCCCTCATCGCCCGCCTGCAGGAGACCGCCCCTCCCACTCTGGTAGGCGCTAGTCAACAATTCCACGTTCCCCAGGCCGGACACCTGTTTCTCGGCATCAACACTGCGGGCGAGCCACCCTGCCAGGGAAGCTTCTCTGTCAAGGTCCACATCACGCCGGAAGCTACTCCCGCGAACGGCACGGCGCCATCTTCCGCCGAATCTCTCAACGGGAATTCAGCCCAGAAACCAGCCCAGCCATCCGCCTCCGATTCGCAAAACAAATCGGCCGCAGGTGAGAAAGAAGTGAAGGATATAAAGGGCGCGCTCAGCACTGCAGCCCAAACCTGGCTCACGGGACAGTTCGGTGGTGCCACGCCGACCGCACCCGGATCTCCCACGGCGGCAGCGGTGCCGGGGGGCGCGTCCGCTCCCGCGAGTGCGGCAGTTGCCACCTCACAAACCCTCAAGCTTTCCAATCTCCAACTCGATTCACAGTTGCGCAGCCACATCGACAGTCTTCCCCGCCGGGTCAACGACCAGCTCAAAAATCAGGGCGACATGGTCAACTTTGTGATGGTCGGCAGCCTGCAAAAATTGCAGGAGGCGTTGACCGCCGCGGACTGGCATCCCGCGGATAAGGATGTGAAGGAATCCGTGCTGAAGGCGGCGATCGAGACCTATCAGAAGAAGGCCTATCTGGCGATGCCCATGAGCGAACTCTATTTATTCGGTCGTGTGCAGGACTACGGTTATGAGCAGGCAGAGCCCTACGCCGTGGTTGCCAGTCGCCATCACTTCCGTATCTGGAAAGCTCCGTTCCAGTGGAATGGCCAGGATGTATGGGTTGGGGCGGGCACGCATGATATCGGATTCGAGAAGGATCAGCGCAACGGGAAAGTCACTCACAAGATCGATCCCGCCGTCGATGGTGAGCGTGACAACATCGGCGCAACGCTGCAAAAGATCGACAAGGTCAAATCTCTGACGTACTATCTGCCGCCAGACCCGGTGCAGGACGCGCGCAATGCGACCGGCGGCGGCTATCATTCCGACGGCCGCATCCTGGTCGTGATTCTGCATTAGTGATTGTTCCGAAAAAACGCTACTGAACCGCAGCGTACTCGGTTTTGACCTGCTTCAGCAGGGGAGTGTCCGCATCAGCGTCCTTCCACAATGCCAGAAAATCCTGGTACGCCATCCGGCTGGCCGCTTTGTCCCCTTGCATCGCTTGGGCGCGTGCCAAACCCAATTTCGCCAGCGATGCTACCGGATCGCAATAGAAGCTTCTGGCACCGAGCGCTCTCTGAAACTCTTGCGCCGCCTGCGCTCCTTGGTTCGCCTCCAGGTAAGCCAGCCCTCGCGCGCCACCACCGCTTTGATGCTGGGTATCGTAACGAACTGCACCAGGGTGTCGAAAGGTCGCAGCAACGCTTGTTCGTCCGCGATCTTCAGCGCGCGATCATCCTGCCGAACCAACGCCAAGGCCATTGCGGCATTCAGCGACACGTTCGTGGGTGGATCGGACTTCAGTGCGCGACTCGCTGCTTCCGTGGCCGACGGCCGCAATCCCGCCAAGGCCTCCCAAATTGCCCTCTGGGCCTCAGCTGCAGCCGCCGCTTCCTGCAATTTGATTTGCGTCGCCGTGTCCTGAACTCTCTGCGTCAAAGCCCGCAGTTGTCGGAATTGCCCGTGCCCTGCAGCCAAGGCTGCACGCAGATTGAGCGCGGTCAACCGCCCCTCGGAACCGGCGTTCTCGGTTGCATTCAGTTCCGCCTCAAGCGTTGCCGCATCATTCTGATTCCAGGCGATGCCCGCCAGCATGGCATGCAGGCCAGTGTTCTTCGGCGCCCGCTTCAGTGCATCTCGCGCAGTGGCCTTGGCTTCGTCCATGCGGCCCAATCCTGCATAAGCGATGGCCAGGTTCTCATATCCGCTGATGGAGTCCGGCTCCAGTTGCACCGCCTTGCGACTCTTGTCCAGCGCGCTTACGAATTGGCCTAGCATGTTGTAGAGGTTCGCCAGATTGTTGGCCGGCGTCGCATCGCGCGGATAGGTTTGCTCGTACAACTCCAGCGCGGTAATTCCCTTGTCGTACTGCCCGCTGTCTGCGTAGTAATGCGACATGATGTAGAGCTTCTCGCGCTCGCTTGCCCGATCGCGCAACTCAAATGCTTTCTTGCGATTCTCTTCCGACACCACGCTTTGCCCAAGGTTGCCGTACACCGTGCCCAGCCGCGCATACGCAGTCGCGAAATTTGGATCGAGTTCAATCGCCCGCTGGTAGAACGGAATGGCGCCCATTTCATCCCCCGCGGCGTGCTTGTAGTCTCCTTGCGTAAACGCGTTCAGTGCTTCGAGCGAGGGCGTGGTCGCCTGGGACAGCATCATGTCGTACTTCTGTACCGACGCCAGGGATTCCCCTAACTTTCCGCGCAGCTGAGAATCTGCCCGGTGGAGCGCGTTCAGAACGTCTTCTTTCTTCGCAGCCTGCGCTTCCGCCCGGGCCAGCACATTTCCTGTCCCCGCGTTCACCGCCTCCAGCGTGATCGCATACCGGCTTCCGAGATTTGCGATGGTGCCGCCCAACATGGCCTTGATCCCCGCGCGTTGACAGATCTCGCGCCCGGTTT
>QIAI01000564.1:4131-6258 GCA_003224995.1 Acidobacteriota bacterium | reverse complement strand
GCGCGCTGAGACTCGCCACCAACTGAAAACCGACCGTTTCACCCAAGCCACCATAGGCGCCGCGGAAGCTACAGCCCACTGGACGGCGGAACACAAAGCCAAGCTTCTTATCGGGATCGTCATCGCTGCGGTGTTGGTCGCCGCAGTGGTGGGCGGCTGGTATTACCTCAACCAGCAGGACGAGAAAGCAAACCTTCAATTCACCCGGGCGGTGCGGACGCTGGAGACCCAGATTCGTGCGGCGGGCACGCCCGAGACTCCGAATTTCCCGTCTTTCGCCTCTTCGGAGGAACGGGGCAATGCCGCCAAGAAGCAGCTGCAGGCGGTGGTCGATCAATATCCGCACACCCACACCGCCGACATTGCGCGCTATCTGCTCGGGACCACGGCCGTCGAGCTCGGGGATAAAGCAACTGCCGAGCGGCAACTTAAGGACGTGGCGTCCAGCCGCAATAGCGATCTCGCGGCGCTTGCCAAAATGGCGCTAGCGGCGTTTTACGGAAACAACAACCGCACGAAAGAGGCGGTCGACCTCTACCAGCAGTTGAGCAATAAGCCCACGAACACGGTCAGCAAAGTAATGGCCCAGATCACGTCTACGAGCAGATCGTGAAAGAAAATCCCAAGAGTGAAGTGGAGTCCGTCGCACAGGCGCGGCTGCAAAGTCTGAAGTAGGTCCCGCAAAAACGAAAATTCTCCAGCACATAACTCGGCCGGAGTGGTGTGCTTTCCTTCCGACGCTATGCGGTGTTCCAAAAAGCAAGAAGGATCGGTTCCCCATCTCGGCGCCCAATTCGTGCGGAGCGATTCGCCTGGCTGGTTGTGAGCACTTGCCATTCACCCCCACAGCTGCATTCATGAAAGGGCTTCAGGCTTCGCGGGAGGAGAACAGCTTCTGCCACTCTTCCAGCCTTGCAGGCGGAAGGAGCGCCGGCTTCAGGTTCGCGGCCACGTGTTCTTTGTGAGCCATCCCGACTAATGCGGTGGTGAAGCCCGGGGCCGAGCGCGCAAATTGAATTGCATTTTCGCCATCGCTCTTCATGCCCAAGGTTTGGCGGATAAAGGGAGGCAGGCTGTGGGTGAGCCGGCCCTGGTAGAGAGACGCGCTTCCCACGACCGCAATCCCCAGCTGCCCGGCCGCGGTGAGGACGGAGACATTCTTCTTTACCACGCTCTGGTTGGCGAGCGCGTAAGCCTCGGGCATCGCCAGGTTGAAAGGCAACTGGATGAAGCGGAAGTGATGCGCTTGCCCGGCAATCTCGCGCGCAAGATCGGCAGCCATGGCGAGGCTGATGTAATCTCGCGAGCCCTCCGCCACGCGGAACGCATTCCACGTCGCCATGCCGTAGTAGCACAACTTGCCGGCTTTCACACTGCTCTCCAGCATCGCGAAAGCACGCTTCAGGCGCTCTCGAAAAAGTACTGGTGAAACCTCCGCCAATTGGGTTTCGGGATTGTGCAGGTAAAAGAGGTCAATGGTTTCCAGCCCGAGATTCTTGCGCGAGCGCTCAATCTGATTCTGCAGATAGTCAGGCGCCATGCAATGCATGCCGCCAACAAGTTCCTTGGGGTTGAGCACACCACTGTCGATGTACTCGCGCTGGAAATAGCCGCGCGGATCGGGCGGGAGATTCGCGTCAAAGGACAGATAGCCGGCCTTGGTGGAAACAAACACTTCGTCGCGCCGCACATCGCCGGTACCTAGTAACTGCTCGAGGGCTGCGCCGATGTTGCGTTCGGAACGCTGGTGGCGGTAGTTGATGGCGGTATCGAGAACGTTGATGCCGGAGCGCACAGCCAGCAGGATGGCCTCGGTGTAGCCGACGTCGGTCGCATCGTCGGGTTCTCCCAGATAAGTGCCCAGACCCAGCGAAGACAACCACAAGTCCGCGGCTCCCGGCACAGCTTGGGGATGGCGGAAGAACTCCGCCTCGCTGAGTTGCGGAAAGCGGTCGCGATACCGACTAGTACCTTCAGAAGTGGCGAATCCGGCACGCATGTCGAGCAGTGTAGCAGCGGATGAATGGAAAAACTGAAAAGTAGCTGGAGTTACAGGCAGCCGGGCAAGTGGCGGGCCGATCCTGCCGAAGACTCGATTACGCTGGTAATGGCGCGCGGCAGTTTGCG
>QIAI01000564.1:0-4112 GCA_003224995.1 Acidobacteriota bacterium | reverse complement strand
CCACGGGATCTCGCGTCTTTAGCCTGCTTTCGTTTCTTCTGGTATGTGCGTATGCGGCGGTCAGTCAGCAAGCTGCAACAAGTTCGGCAGAGGGCGCTTCCGCCGCGACTGCACCCGCACCATCGCAGAGCCTGGCCGATATGGCGCGGAAAATGCGCAAGGACAAGCCGGCCGACGTAAAAATGACCGACGTCGATGCCAAGGAACTGTTCACCTCCGTGGATAAAGTTTTTGAGTTCGCCAGCAAAGACACCGGGTTCGCCAAGCACAATGCGGTAAAGAAAAGAATCGTGGGGCAGGCAGACATCGAAAAATTCACCAAGGACCGTTTGGCTCGCGCCGATTTTTCCCAGCGTTTCACACGCTCCGAACTCACGATGAAGAAGTTCGGCTTGCTGCCGCGGGACTTCAACCTGCGTGAGTTCCTGGTGAAGTCGAACGGGCAATCGATTGCCGGGCTTTACGACGAAGAGACCAAGACCATTTCCCTGTTGAACACCGTGTCCCTCGAAAAACAGGGACCCATCCTCGCGCACGAACTCACGCACGCGTTGCAGGATCAGAATTATGATTTGGCACAGTGGGGCAAGGCGGGGACAAAGCCGGTCGTGAAGGGCCAGCACGGCGATGGGGATGAGGTCAACGACGAGAGTACGACGGCGCGCCACGCCATCGTCGAAGGCCAGGCCATGGTGGTGTACATCGATTACCTGCTGGCGCCCTATGGCCGTAATCTCAAGGATACGCCGGGGGTGGTGGCCTCGATGGAGGACACGGCAGTTGCGGCAAGCAGGCGGCCTTCCAGGGAGTGTTTGCGCAGCCTCCGCGGAACACGCACGAAGTGTTTGACTCGAAGGCATACCTGGATCACGAGAAGCTGGCGCCGGTGCAAATTCCGGATCTAGCTTCACTGCTGGGCAAGGATTATGAAGTGTTCGATTCAGGATCGTTCGGCGAGCTGGACGTGCGCGCGCTTTTGAAGCAGTTCGGCGACAAGCACGGCGCGACCGATTTTGCTCCGGCGTGGCAGGGTGGTTCCTATATCGCGTTTAAGAAGACGCAGCCCGGCAGCAGCGTAGAACCAACGACGGCGGATGTCGCGCTTCTCTACGTGTCGCATTGGAAGACTTCGCAGGCGGCCGAGCACTTTGCCCGCTTCTATGCCACCACCGTGGCAAAGCGATATCAGCAGGCAGTGGTGAAAGATGTTCCGGCATGCGCCGCGGCACCATGTCCCGCGGGGGCCGCGTTGGTGTGCACGGAAGAAGGGCCGGTGATTGTGGAGGAATGGCCGGACAACACGGTCATTGTCTCCGAGAGTTTCGACAGCACGACCGCAGCCAAGTTGAGTGCAGCGGTTCGGAGCGCGTATGTGGTGCATCATGCCAGTGCTACGCCGCTGCCGGAACTTTCGCTTCGTCTGTACGCGGTGCCGGCCTTTCAGGCGTTTCAGGCGCGGATCGCAGAGGAGATTGTCAGGCAGGCTGTGTCCATTCCCATACAGTAATTTCACATGGGAAAACTGCAAAAGGCGCGCAACAGCTTGTGACGGGAGCACGAATACCAGGTCACGGCTGAACAGAAAATCTTAAATCGCAGAGAACGCGGAGGACGAAGAGTCAGCCTGGGTCAGGGTGTCCCGGATTGGGTGAGGATCATGAGCGGAATGGCCGCCAGCGCCGCGATGGTGATCAGCACGAGGAACAACGTGCCGATCACTGTCACGAATTTACTGTTGACGTGCGTTCCCATCACGTTCTTGTCGTCGGCAAGGCGCAGGATGGGATAGTAAGTCAGGGGCATGATGAGCATGCCGAATATGATGGAAATGTTTACCAATTGCAGGGGCCGCACGCCGGTCAGTGCGATCACCATACCCAGCGCAAACATTGCGATCCATGCTGCCGTGAATACGGGAACCGACTTGGCGGAACGATTCTTGCCCCATTCCAGATTGAAAAACTGACAGATGTTGTAGGCACCGGAGAGAGCGGTCTCGACGGCTGCACCAGCGATACAGGCGAGCGCACCCAGGAGACACACAACCAACGCCTTCTGCGCGAAGGGAAACGCTCCGGCAACGATAGTGCTGCTCAGGGTTTCAGGGAAAATGCGCCTCGGCTGAAATACCAGGGCACCCAGCACTAACAAAGCAACCGTCAGCAGGGATCCCAAAAGCGAGCCCAGCGAGGAGACCATGAAATTTTCGCCAAGGTCCTTTGTTGTCCAGTCTTCCTCGATGGCTCCCGACGAGTAGAAGTGGACTTCGTACACCATCAGCATGGCACTGAAGATTCCCACCGCGAAGTAGGCGTATAGCAGGACTTGCCTGCTGCTAGTCGAGGGAATGTGCGTAGGCAATAAAGCGCGCGCAAGATGGTTCCAGTCAGGATGCAAGGTGATGGCGGAGATGGCGAACATGATCATCAGCAGGCCGGAGAGTCCGAAGGTTCTCTCGATCCATTCGAAATTCAGGAGGAGAATCGCGGTTCCCAGGGCAAGAGTCGCGGCCACGAGCAGCAGCCGCTCCGGCCAGCCGGTCAGCAGATGCAGGATGATGGCGATGCCGCCCAGTTCGGCGGCACAGGTGATCAGGTTCAGGAGATTGGAAGCGATCAGCGTGATCAGGCCGAGACGAAAGCCCAGCCTGGTGCGAACCACGGAAAACACTGGCTCGTGGGCGACCACCGCGACGCGGCCGCACATTTCCATGTAGACGATGATGCCCACCGTGCCCAGCAGGATCGCCCACATCAGGCGATAGCCGAACAGGGCGCCGGCCTGAGTGGTGAACACGATCTGTCCAAGATCGACGAAGCCTCCCAACGCGGTCATGATGCCCAGCGTGATGCCGACAAGCTTCTTCATAGGGAAGACTGGATTTCTTCGAGAGCCTGGCGAATTTTGGCAATGTGCTGCTGGGCGGAGTTGAGAGCCTCGCGATCATTGAGCGCAGTACGAGTTGCGGTCAGCTGCAGGGCAAGGGAATGCACGAGTGTGTGAGCGTCCGGAAACTTCGCCTCAATGTCGGAGTCAGGCAAGGATTCGTGGAAATCCTTGAGGGAGCGTTTCGCTTCGGCGGCGAGGTACTGGAGATGGCCCTGTGCAAAGGCTGGCGTCGTGCGTCCCTGGCGCACGATGTCAAGGAGGGTTTCGGTTTCGGCGGCAAGCGACATTGCGGATAACAGAACCACCTGGGGGCTGAGCACGTCTGCAAGATGCAGGAACTTAGCAGCACGGTTGTTGGAGACTTTGGGCAACCGGGACCGCCTGCCGAGGTAAAGCCTTTAACCGCGAAGCTCGCGAAGGGGTCGCGAAGAGCGCGGAGAAGCCGGAGCTAGGCAATGCCAGATGGTCTTCGTCATTCCATTTTTCGGAGCTGCCTCGATTTTTGACAGAGATCTTTGCGTCCTACGCGGCTTTTCTTTGCGTCCTTCGCGGCAAAGCTTTTAACAGCGTTAAAGCTCTTAACCGCGAGGCTCGCAAAGGCTGCGCGAAGAAGCCGGCGCAAGGCAATGCCAGGGGGTCTCGGTCATTTCGCTTTTTCGGGGTTTCCGCTACTATGATGGGCTTCGTCCACAACGATTGGGGAAGAATGGCCAACATCAGTTTTCGCGTTAATGGGAACGAGCGCACTGTGAAGGTCGCGCCGGAAACACCTCTGCTCTGGGTATTGCGTGACACGCTGCAACTCACAGGCACGAAATTCGGTTGCGGAGCTGGGCTGTGCGGCGCCTGTACAGTGCATGTCGAGGGCGCATCCACCCGTTCCTGTTCGACACCGGTTTCGCAGGTCGCGGGCAAGGCGGTCACTACCATCGAAGGCCTCTCGGCCAACGGACAGCACCCGCTGCAAGTGGCCTGGATCGCGGAGGAAGTCCCACAGTGCGGCTACTGCCAGAGTGGACAAATCATGGCGGCGGCCGCGTTGCTGGCCAAGACAGCTCATCCCAGCGAAGACGAAATCACCTCTTTCATGGCGGGAAACATCTGCCGCTGCGGCACGTATGCGCGCATCCGGAAGGCCATCCAGCGCGTGGCCAATGGAGGAGTTGCGCGATGAGTCCAGTTTCGCGCCGCGATTTCATTGCTGTCGGAGCTGCCGCTGGAGC
>QIAI01000563.1:5378-8029 GCA_003224995.1 Acidobacteriota bacterium | reverse complement strand
CACCGGCGAGGCTTTGATGTGCAGCGTGTAATCAACCGCGCCAGCCTCTTGCGGCTCGCGCAAAAAACCGCTGAGCATCCCCCTGGGCGCTCGTCCCAATGCGATGGGCGTCGAAACTGTCGGCGCTCCCATTGCGCACGCCGCCTTCAGGAATTCTCGCCGCGATCCATTCCCGCGTTTCATTTGCATTCTCCTGACCATGGAGCGACGGGCTTCCCGCCCGTCGGCCCGAAGACTCAATCCCAGCCCCACTCTCGGCACTCGAGAACTCCGCGTCCTCTGCGGTTTAAGATTCTCTCCCTCAAAATAAAAAGCCCGCGGACTCCTCCGCAGGCCCCGAACCAGGCAAGCTTTATCCGCGGATCTTCTTCAGCTCCGACAGCAACCCTTCGATGTCCGGCAACTGGTCAATGGGATACACCTTGGCAAACTGGATAACGCCTGCTTTGTCCACAATGAACGCCGCCCGTTCGCTGATACCCGGCACGGGCGGCTCTTCCCGCAAAATTCCGAACTGGCGCGTCACTTCGCCATGCGGATAGAAATCCGAGCACAAGGGAAACCGCATCATTCCGATTTCTTTACGTTGCCAAGCCAGGTGGCTCTCAATCGAATCCACGCTGATATCCAGCAACTGCCCGCCGGCCTCCGCAAATTTCGCGTGCAGCGAGTCGAGAATCGGCAGCTGCGATTCACAAGTCGGCGTCCAGTCCAGGGGATGGAAGGTCACCACCACATTCTGTTTGCCCAGATAATCGCGTATCCGAAACTCGCTGCGTTCTTCTCCCTCCACCGCGGGCAACGTGAATTCCGGAACCCGATCCCCTACTTTCAAAGCCAAAACTCCCCCCTGGAATCTTTCTGTGACCTCGATTCAGTCCCGATTGTAGAAGATTCGCCAGGGGAGCGGCGGGCCTAAGAATTAACATGGTTGTAACCATATTCCAACGCCCCAAACGCTAAAATTCCCCGATGTCCCCGATCGCGCAGGAACCTCTTTCCATCCAGGATCTCAACGGAGCCCGCCCGGGACAAAGAATTCTCCGGCTGCAAGGACCGGTCGTGCTGGGGACGTTGTTTCAGTTCCAAGCCGCTCTTCGCGCGAAAGCTACGCCAGCGCTCATCATCGATTTCTCCGCCGTCCCTTATGTCGATTCGGCCGGAATCGGCGCCTTGGTGGGTGCCTACGTTTCGCACAATAAAGATGGCCGTTTCCTCGCCCTCGTCGGCGTCAACCAACGGGTGCGCCATGCCCTCGAAGTAACCCGTGTTCTTCAATTCTTCCGCTTCTTCGAAACGCCGTCCGAAGCTGAACAAGCTCAACCTTCTTAATCCTCACTGTCAGTGGAGCGACGGGCGTCCTCGCCCGTCATAGCAAGCAACCTTCCGCCTTTGCCGAAAAACAAAGCCCACGGCAATCGCCGTGGGCACCCCGCCACAAATATGCGAACCAGCGCTGGTCTTTAACCGCGCTCGAACGCGTGTTTTCTCTCCAATTCCGCCAGCCCGGCCCGCATCGCCGCCTCAAACTCCTCGCTTCTCCCCATCAATGCCGGCAACGCGGTCGCATACCGGCGCTCCAGCTTGATCAGCCCCTCGCCTGCGATCTGGTTTGCAACTTGCGCCAGATGATCCGTCGTCGTCTGCAGATACTGCGCGTCGGTTTCATTGCCCAACCAGACATCTCCGCCGACGAGCTTCGTCTGCCAGTAAATCTTCCGCTCGAGAAATGTGCGGATTTCCTCGTCACTGGCTTTGCCAAACGCCCACTGGTTTCGCTTGAAATCGTAGTGCCGACTGGAAAACTGTAGCGGCACCAGCTTGCCTGATTTCACAAACTCCAGTTGCCGCCGGTCGACTTCTTTCCGCACCGCGTTGATGATCGGCTGCTCCGTGTCCTTCGGTTCCAGCGACGGAAGCACCTCGCGTACCGTCGCCGATAGATTCACCGCCAGCGGCGCGCTTAGCCCGGCCGAGCCTTCCAGCTGCACCATGGCGTGCAGCACCCAGAAATCCGCGCCCGATGTCGACCGGTGAAACGGCCACTTCAGCTCGATGGAAATGTTTTTGTTCTGCAAGCCGCTGTCGGCCGCCTGGCTGCTCATATCGGGTCCGTCCTTGGTGACCGGATATTTTACTGCGGCGCCAAGCTCGAAGGGTACAGGCGCACTTCTACCCGCTGGCTCTTCAGGAAGCTTCCACTTTTCTTTCTGATTTCCCCAAGCAATGGTCACTCCGGCCTCAATCTGGGGATAAAACGCGCACTATTGTTCCACCTGTTAACCAGTTCGATTCGTGCCTTGCCTGCTTCACGGCGACTTCGCCTCTTCGCCGTATAACCCGCAGGCCTTTCCTCGAGTCTGTCTCGCCAGGTCGTCATAGTTCGCTCTGTGTAAATCAGATTTTACAAGTTCTACCGTTTCCGCAAAGATTACGCCCGCGCCGGAAATCGTGTTACGGAGCAAGTGACCTGCGTATTACACAAGTACTCCGAAGAAGGTGACTGTCGTATCCAGGCTCTCAACTCCTTGTACGTCTTTGTCTCCTGTGGGCGCCACAAGCGATCCCTTGCGCTTTCCTGCGGACGGCTTCTTCAGCCCGAGTTACAGCCGTGCCGCCCACGGGTTACGGGCGGTCGACGACCGTCTCAC
>QIAI01000563.1:1140-5372 GCA_003224995.1 Acidobacteriota bacterium | reverse complement strand
ACCTACTCGCAGTTCATGCGACTTCGGATAACACGCTCACGCCCCCGCGAACTACACGTCCAAACTACATCTCAAGAACACTGCGGAATTGAACGAGCCCTCACAAAGCTGATCCATGTTCAAGAAAGTATCCATAATTGCGCTCATCGTCTTCCTCGCAACCCCATCCGCTATGCTCCTTCGCGCCCAATCTCCCGCCGCCATTTCGCTCACTGACCGCGTCATGACGGCCTCGCAAATCTATCAAGTGATCAGCACTTTCTTCCCCGGCCTCGCGCAGCAACAATTCGATGCCACCTACAAGCAATACCTCGGCACCATTCTCCAAACCGAGGATCGCCGCGAGTTCGATCTGGCTTCCATGGCCTTGGTTGCCGAACTGCACGATGGCCATTCCTGGTTTTACGACCGCTGGCTTGATGAGACTTCCGGCCAGCCCATCGGCTTCATGGCGTATCCCCTCCAAGGCAAGTGGACCATCGTTCGCACCCAACTCAGCTCCGTCCAACCCGGCGACGTCATCATCTCCCTCAACAACCGGCCCATCGAAGAATTTTTCGAGCATAATCGACGCTTCGTCTCCGCCTCCAGCGACCGCGATGCGGGTGTCAGTTTTTTCGATACGCCTGCGATCTTTCCCGAAACGTTCACGCTCACCCTCGCCGACGGCCGTACCCTCACCATCGATCGTAAGAACGACAAGAAAACTCCCCCCCCACCTGCCATCACCGAGGGACGTTGGCTCGTCGAGAACTCCATCGCCTACATCAAGGTTCCGACCTTCCACGGAATCCAGACGCAAGCCCAGGCCCTCAACTATCTCGATAAATTCCACGATGCCAAAACGGTGATCCTCGATGTGCGCGGCAATCCCGGCACCGGACTTCCCGCCGCTCTGCAGCGCGCTCTCATGGGACGGCCTTATCAGAGTTGGAGCGAATCCACCACCGAACATGGAGGCGCACTCCTCCGTAACTACGCGCCCGGCTACCCCGGCCACATTACGACCACCTTCACCGACAACGTCATCAATTCGCGCGAAAGCGCCTATGCCGGCCGCCTCATCCTGCTGACCGATCGAGTCTGTTCCTGCGCCTGCGAAGATTTCGTTATGCCTTTCAAATATTCCAGGCGCGCCACCCTGGTGGGCGAAACGACCGCCGGCACCTTCTCCATGACCCGCCACGTGGACTACGACAATGGCATGATCCTCAACATTTCCGCGGTGCGTCATACCTTTCCCGACGGATCGCAATTCGAAGGAGTGGGGATCACACCCGACGTCGCCGTGCCCCTCACCGCGGATGACTTGCGAAGCCATCGCGATCCCGTGCTGCAGAAAGCGCTCGAACTCGCCCGTCTGCCGTAATCCTCTCGCTCGTATAATGAACTCGCTATGAACAGCCCACTTCGTGTGCTTTGCTGCACACTCCTGGCATTCTCCATTTCCGACGCGCAACAATCCTCGAAACCCGACAACCCTCCTGCCCAGGTTCCCGTGATGAACGGCGGCGCGGGGCCCTGCTCCCTCGAGCTGACAATCAAGGATCTCGACGCGAAGCCAATTTACGCAGCCACCGTCAAGGTGCACGTAGCCTATGGTTTTGGCGGAGTTCGCAAGCTCGATCTCGAAGCCGGCACCAACTCTGATGGCAAGCTGAGGTTCACCGGGCTGCCAGAACGCGTGCGCCGCCCTCCGCTTGAGTTTCAGGCGTCGAAAGGAAATCTTTTTGGAATTGCGACGGTCGATCCGTCAACCGAGTGTGAAGCTAAACGCGGAATGACTCTGACTACGAGGAAGTCTCCGGAAGAACGCTAGGGCAACGCCTTCCGCACCACCCAAAAGTGAGCGGCCGTTCGGGTTCAGGCACACTCAGAGCCCATCATCACCCGCATTTTCCCGTCGAAACTTCGGGAGATCAAAACTGTATCCCAGCCGAAATAGCAGCCGGCTGCTCTCATGCCCCAATCCAACCGCGGGCGAAAATCGGACCGTGCCTCTATGCTTTAATGACCACGAAACTGTAGGAGCAACGTATAAGCCGCCGTAGAGTTCCAGCCCTGCCACAAATCTCTGCCGGCACCACACGCATCCCGATGCACTCCGATGAATACCTAGCGCCCTCGAGACTCCAAACGCATATCCAAATTCAAATCCTTCCCCGCGCAGCAGATTCTTGTCAGCCACGAAATTTCCCGCGACGTTCCATTCCCGAATGTCGCTCGACAGAATCAGCTTGCCTTCCAGCTCATGAGCTTTTGTGTTGCGCAAGGCCCAGTTCCAGATATCCAGGTCCGGTCCGCTTCCAACGATATCCTTGGCAATCCGGCTCGCATCATTCAAGCTCTCGTACTCGAGATACAACACGGGGTTGAGCCAGTGTTGCTTCAACATCGGGCGGTACCGCCCCTCCACCCGCCATCCCGTAAACAATGCGCTGTCTCCCGCGGTTCCCTGTCCTTCCACATAGACGGATGTCGTCACCCGGTTCGTCAGGCCGTACTCCAACTCCACATACGGCGCTGCATAAAAACTCTGCCCGCGCTCGTAAGTCTCTCCCTTTTCCGGCACGCGCGGGACCCCCATAGTGGTCGCAGTCTCCACCGCCACGTTTCCGCGTTCTTACAGATGATGATCGTACGTGACGAAGTAGGGCGATTCCTGCGCGGAACACACCGCTGCCATCAGCACGATCGCTGCAATACAGGCCTTCATGTAGCCTTTATGATGCCATCAATTTCCCGCGACTAGTATCCCCCGGATGGGCCACCGTGCCAGGGATCACCTGCAGTGCGCGACAGGAACAATCCTGGGGCGCCTTAGTTCAGAGCAAGATGCAAACCTTCGCCCGGACCATCAAAGCTGATGCGCAGCGTCTTTGCGCTTCCCGCCGCGAAGCTGCCCGAAACCTGCTTACGCTCGTCGTACCCCTCGCTATCCGATTGCGCTCGAACTTCTACCCGGTGCTCGCCGGCATTTACAAAGAGCTTCTGCGAGAGCCGCCCCCGCACTTTGTAGCTTACCATCCATCCAGACGGAGATTTTTCCGTCCTTGAAAGAATGCTGAACTTCGAGATCAAGCATCGCTCTCCGGACCGAAGTCGGCTGAAAGGTCGCCCCGTCCACCGGAGAGGCTTCGGGCACAGCGCCTCGAGCCGCTATCGCATCCACCGGGGGCGGCGGCAGGAGATGCGCACCGCGGGATGGCGAATGCGCTGAGGAGTCTGACGCGAGCCGCAGGCCCAGCGTCAAGACCGCCGCACCTAAACATGTCAGGAGCGCTTTCTTCGCGCTCAGATTCTTCGCTCGAGACCACAGCGCGCTGGCAAATCGGTGCTCTGCGTCGAGACCCCGCGTCGGGTCTTTTGACGCTGGCAATCCTCCACCTACGCCGCTGGCTGGACCTCGTCCTTCAATCAGTTCTCTTAGATCCATGGCCATTTCCATTCCGCGCTGGTAACGGTCTGTGCGATTCTTCGCCATGGCCCGCGCAAGCACTGCGTCCAGCTCGCGCGGCAGATTCGGATCCAGCAGCGTAGGCGCCAGCGGTTCCCGGTTCGCCACCTTGAAACACACCGTCATCACGCTGTTTCCCTGAAACGGGCGATACCCCGTGACCATGCTGTACAGAATTACGCCCAAGGCAAAGATGTCGGCCCGTCCATCCACCGAGCCACCTTCGATTTGCTCAGGAGACATGTAAGCCGGCGTTCCGAAGACGTGGCCCGGCAACGTGAGATGTGTAAGATTTAATTTTGCAATCCCGAAGTCTGTGATCTTGGCTTGCCCGTTCGCCGTCACCATAATGTTGGCGGGCTTGATGTCCCGGTGCACGATGCCTTGCGCGTGCGCGCAATCCAGTGCTTCGGCGATCTGCTGCGTCAGCCGCAGCGCGCTCTCCAGCGGAATGGGCGCACCTTCCGACAGCATGCCGTTCAGCGAAACCCCCGCCACATACTCCATTACGATGTATGGCCCGTCCCCGTCCGCATCCTCGCCTACATCAAAGATCGTGACGATCCCCGGATGCAGCAGGCGCCCGGCAGCCTGCGCCTCCCGAAAGAATCGCTCGCGATATTCTTCCTTCTCTTCAGGAACGTGACCCACCAGGCTGACGGTTTTCACCGCCACGAAGCGGTCGATCTTGGGATCGCGCGCTTTGTACACCACCCCCATCGCGCCACGACCCAATTCCGAAACCACTTCATACCGCCCGAACCGCTTGCCCCAG
>QIAI01000563.1:0-1124 GCA_003224995.1 Acidobacteriota bacterium | reverse complement strand
AAAGCAGACGGTACCACAGTAACCTCTGGGAAGTAACTCGTTACCTTTCTGGTAAGACATTTTTGTCTGAAGAGTTCAGATAGGTGAATATCAATGTCAGATAACGAGCACTGTATGCTACACGACACTTCCAGAAGCGACGACCACGACGACCAGATGACTCCAACGCGGGGACAACCGAACTACTTCTTTCCAAACCAGTCTTCAAACCAACGCAACATGCGCAACGTGTAATCCCGCGCATCAGCCGGTCGATAAAACACGTGCCCCTCATGCGCGTATACCACCATCTCGGTCGGCACCTTCATCGCCTGCAGCGCGTGATACCACTCGATCGACTGCGGCATGGGTACCTCGCCATCGCTGTCTCCGACCAGGATCAACGTCGGCGTTTTCACGTTCTTCAGAAAACGAATCGGATCCGATTTGTCGTACACCGCGGGATCGTCATACACTGACGCCCCAAAAAACGGGATCATCCACTCGTCGATGTCATTCTGGCCGTAATAACTCCGCCAGTCCGAAAGCCCGGCGCCTGCCACCGCAGCCGCGAAGCGCGTGGTGTGCCCCCGGATTCCGATCCGCCTGGGATCGATCGAGAACTGCTCCATCATCGCGTCCACCCCCGCCATGATGTCGCGATAGTCCCCGTTGCCGAAATCTTTCACGTTGCCCTGCGTGAAAGCTTCTCCCTGTCCGTAACTGCCGCGCGGATTCGGACACAGCACGAACCATCCCAGCAGCGATGCCGCCGTCATGTCGCCCATCTTGCCCGCTCCCCACTGGGACGTGCACCCCCACGATGGCCCGCCGTGCACGCTTACTACTAGTGGATACTTCTTCGCGGGATCGTAGTCCCTCGGCATCATCAACCAGCCTTGCACGCGCGTATCGCCGTTCATCCAGTGAACATTCCGGCTCTCTGCCCAGCTCGCGCGCACGTTGCGATTCACATGCGTGATCTGCTTCCACGCTCCCATCGCGCCTGCCCACACTTCCGGAGGCGTGCTGGCTGTCTCTCGGACCACCGCACTCACCGACCCGTCCCGTGAAAACGATGCCCCCATCGCATAACCGCCATTGCTCGTTCCGATGTGCTCTGCCCCGGTCCAGCCCTTCCATTT
>QIAI01000562.1:1953-4260 GCA_003224995.1 Acidobacteriota bacterium | reverse complement strand
TTGGTGCAAAATCATTGCGTAGTGGTTGGGCGAAAGCGTGATTGCTAAAGCCCAATCCTCATGGCTATCGGCACGAAAACCTCATCCACCTTCGACCAGCAACTCCGGCTGTTCGTCTATCGCTACCTGCTTAGGCATGAGAAGTGTCCCAGGGTTGCCGAGATGGCGAAAGGTCTGGCCAGATCAGCGAAGAACGTGCGCGCGGGATTGGCGCGGCTCAGCGAGAGTCATGCCTTCATGATGCAGGAAGACGGAGAGCTGTGGCGGGTCGCGCCCTTTTCCTGCATCCCCACGGGTTTTCCCGTGAGGGTTGGAAGGAAGTTATGGTTCGGCAACTGCATCTGGGACGCGCTCGGCATCCCCGCGATGCTCGCCAAGGATGCGCGGATTGGTGCGGCCTGTGCCTGCTGCAATTACGACATGCCGATCGAAATCAGGAATGGCAAGGCGCAGACGACCCGAGGACTGATTCACATCGCCGTGGCCGCGCGGGAATGGTACAAAGATGTGGTCTTTACCTGACGCACCATGCTCCTGTTCCGGTCGGAACAGCATGTCGATCGCTGGTGTCAGCAGTGGAACCGGCCGCGCGGAGGCACTCTGTCACTCGCGCAAGGCTGGAAGCTGGCGCAGTTGTGGTACGGGGACCGGCTGGATTCGCAATGGCGTTCCAAGAGCGCATCCGAGGCAGAATCGGTGTTTCGGGAAGTCGGACTTGTGGGAGAATTCTGGAAGCTGAACGTTTAAGCATCTTGGTAGCCTTCCGGCTGCATCGGACTACCTGGTGAGGCGTATGCGTCGTTTGCTCTCCGCAACTTGGATTTTGACGGGTTGGGCGGCGTTGCTGTTTCATCCGGGCTCCGCCCAGGCGCAAGATCTCGCCAAACGCATCATCCTCAAGGACGGCTCTTACCAATCCGTTAACAAGTACGAAGTGAAGGGCGATCGTGTCCGCTACCTGAGCGCGGAGCGCGGGGAGTGGGAAGAATTACCCAAATCGCTGGTGGACTGGCCAGCGACCGAGAAATATGAGAAGGATCGCGCCTCCGGAGCCCCAACTCCGGAAGCCATAGAGCTCGACAAGGAATTCGAAGCCGACAAGCAGGCCGAAGAAACGCGTTCCCCTCACATTTTGCCGGGCCTGCAATTGCCTGAGGAAGGCGGCGTGCTGCTGCTGGATACCTACGAGAGCCGGCCGGAGTTGGTGCCCATCGACCAGCGCAGTGGCGGCGTAAACAAGAATACGAAGAACAACGTATTACGGGCGGCAATCAATCCGATTGCGAGCGCACATCAGACGGTGGAGGTTCCGGGCAAACACGCACCCGTGCAATCCCATGTCAGCGTGCCGGCATTGTACATAAACGTGGACCGCTCGGAAGAAGGCGAGTCGGAGACGCCACCAGTCGAGCTGAAGCCGGAAGGGAAGTCTGGCACCAACAAAGACGAGCCCATGTCACCCACCGAGCGCTTCCGCATTGTGCGTCTGGAGCCCAAAGGCGACAAGCGCATCGTGGGCGACATCAAAATCGCCGTCTACGGAAAAATCTCGCAGGATGCCAAGTTTGTTCGCAGCACCGCGCAACCCATGACCGGTGGTTGGGTGAAGCTCACCCCAACGGAGTCGCTGCCGGCAGGGGAGTATGCGGTGGTGGAGATGCTGGGTAAGGAAGGCATGAACCTCTACGTATGGGACTTCGGCGTCAATCCGAACGCGCCCGCGAACAGCGTGGCATTTAAAGCTGATCCGTCGGCCAGTGAGTCCCGCACTACTCCCGTTGAATTGCAGAAAAGAAAAAAGGATAATTGAGGGAGCCCTCAGCTATCAGCTGTCAGCTGTGAGTTACACCATCTGGTTACGACGCTGAGCGTCTGGGATAGTGAGTCCCGCCCGGAAAAAAGGACCCGGCAGAAGGGCAAAACAAATGGGCGCATGGGGCAACCTGCCGTGGGACAACGACGCCGCCGCAGATTGGTTTGACGATCTATTTGAAGCGACCAAGCTCGCTAAGCGTGTCGAAGACACTCTCAAGCTGAAGGCAGAAGATTCCCACGAGGAGATTCGAGCAGCGGCATGTGTTCTGCTCTTCTTGGGCCATGTTTACATCTGGCCGGTGGACGACCTGAACCGTCATCTCACGCTTGCGGTTGATCGACTGGAGGAGGTTAGCCGCGTTGGTGTGATCGCAGAATCCCCGGAGTTGGTTGAGGAGATCCGTGCCGAGATTCAGGAGCTTCGTAGTCGCATCAAAAAACCTGATTCTTCAGAGCCGCCACTGCCACCGCGCCAAAAATGGTGGCAGTTTT
>QIAI01000562.1:0-1903 GCA_003224995.1 Acidobacteriota bacterium | reverse complement strand
AGGTTCGCGGACGTGGGCTTTGCCGAGAGCAGAGTTAGTATGTGATGAACGCCGAACAGCTCGGCTGAATCCGAGTTGATAGCTGAGAGCTGAAGTCCTCACTTCATCACTCCCCGCTGCGCAATTCCGATGTTGTCGCGCGTCGTGTTCTTCACCAGGTACATCATCTCGTCGGCTTGGCGGATGACGTCGTGCGGCGACTTGGCGTCATGGGGATAGGTGGCGAGGCCAATCGACGCCCGAACGTTCAGATTCAATCCTTCTTCTTTGCAGAACATGCTGACGCGGAGCGCATCTCGCAGACGACGAGCGACGGTCAGCGCCTGATCTTTGCCGGTTTGCGGCAGCAGAACGACAAACTCATCCCCGCCGTAACGAAACGCATAATCGATCAAGCGCAGCTGGGCCTTGATGAGGTATCCGATCTCGGCCAGGAGCTTGCTGCCAATCAGATGCCCGTGGGTGTCATTGACCTGCTTGAAATGATCCAGGTCAATGAAGAGGATGCTGAATTCGTATCCGAAGCGGGAGGAGCGATAGACCTCGGTTTCGAGCGTCTTGTAAAGATGGCGCGCGTTATAGAGGCCGGTGCAATCGTCGGTGATGGTGAGTTCCTGAATTTTCTCAACCGCCCGTGAGTTCTCAATGGCGATCGCCGCATAGTCGCACAGCGCCTGCAGGAAAAAGATCTCCTGTTCGCCAAAGCCTTTCATATCGACATTGACGAGTTGAATCACGCCCAGCACGCGATGCTTGGAATTCAGGGGAATGCAAATGATGGACCGCGTTTCCCATTGGGTGACTTCGTCGATGCGCTTGGCGAATCGGGGATCGGTATAGACATCGGGCACGATCAGCTGCTCGCCGTTCTTAGCGACCCACCCGGCAATCCCTTCCCCGACCTTCAGGCGCACATCCTTGAGAGCCTCCGCGGCGTCGCCCACGGCGATGGCGAAATACAGTTCGTTATGTTCGTGGTCAACCATGAGCAGCGACCAGGTGTCCGGACGGAAATATTCCGCCATCTTTTCCATGATCGTTTGCAGGATGGAATCGAGGTCGAGCGACGACGTCAAAGCCTTGGCCACATCATGGAAGATGTTGAGCTCTTGGCTTTGCCGTTTTCGATCGGCTCCGGTCGCCTCAGACATGTACCCAAATCCTTGATTTGCGGGAAGAAGTAGACAAATTATATGCGGCGTTCAGAAGGGCGAGCAATGATCTTAAGTAACAAGAACCCGCAAAGCCACGTACGGCAAGGTGTTCGGGCGCTGCCCTCGTTTTTATGGGCCCCGGGGCTGGCCGCGGTTCGCCTTGCGGGCAGGCTCTGGCAACCCACTTCCCGCGCGCTTAACATATGTTTAGTATTCGGTCTTGCTCGATGCGGGAGAGCATCGTATGGGATCGTTCGGCGACCGGCTAAAGAAAGAGCGGGAACAGCGCAGCATCTCGCTCGACGATATTTCGCTGAACACCAAGATTGGAACCCGCATGCTGCGCGCCCTCGAAGAAGAGAAATTCGATCAACTACCCGGCGGGATCTTTAATAAAGGATTCGTGCGCGCCTATGCCCGTCATCTGGGTCTCGATGAAGAACAGGCCATCGCCGATTACATGGCGGCGCTGGGTGCAAGCCAGGTAAGAGCGTCGACTGAAGCGGAGGCAGCCAAACCGGCGCCCGCTCCCGAACACCCCCAGCCGGATCAGCGAAAAGTGCGCGACGACCAGCCTGTTCCGGAGATTCCGTGGACACTGCTGGCACTTTTACTTCTGTTGATCGCGCTCGCGTTCGCCAGCTGGAATTACTACCATCGCGAGCAGCGCAATGAATCGGTGAGCCCGAACGGAACTTCGCCGCGAGTTTCTGAGACGGGCAGCGCACCCGGTACTCCCGCGCCAGGTT
>QIAI01000561.1 GCA_003224995.1 Acidobacteriota bacterium | reverse complement strand
GTCCAATTGCTTCTCGAGGGGAATGCCCTTGCCGGCATCTTCGACGTGCACCCGTATATGATCCTGTTCCTGGCGAATTACGATCTTCGCCGTACCGCTGCCCGAGTGCCGATGGATGTTGGTCAAACACTCCTGCACCATCCGGAAAATTGCGATTTCGACCTCATCGGGAAGTCGGCGAAATGTTTCCGGAATGTCGACTTCAACTCTTATGCCACTTCGTTCTGAGAAGCCGTCCGCGTACCAGCGAATTGCCGAGGCCAGTCCGGCGACGTCAAGCAAAGGAGGATGCAACAAATACGAGATGGTTCGCACTTCCCGCGAAATCTGCTGCACCAGCTGATGGCTATCCGCGGCGGCACGGGCGGCGGCCGGCTCCAGTTCATCGGTCGTATCTTGCAGAGTTTGCAAATTCATGCTGAGCGCCGCCAACAATTGCCCCACGCTGTCATGCAATTCGCGAGCGATACTTCTGCGTTCCTGGTCCCGCATTTGCTGCAAGGTTCCCGAAAGCTCCCGCAGACTGTCGTTGGCTTCCTGCAATTGCACGGTGCGGCGATTAACTTTTTGTTCCAGCTCCGCATGCGCATCGCGCAATCGTTCCTCGGCCCAGTGACTTCGATGGAGAGCGAGACGAGCGGAGTGGGCAAGCGCGATGATGACGCCGGAGAACACCAGAAATCCCAGCATGCCGGCGAACTCGGCCCTGGTGTTAGTCAATTGAATCGAGTTGAAGGGGGGCAGGAAAAAATACCAAACACCGGCCAGTTCGATGAGTACGGAAAGAAGCGCGGGGCCCAATCCACAATACCAAGCCGAAAAAGCCACCGCCGCCCACGCGGTGTGATACGGATTCTGCACTCCGAAAACTGGCGCCAGCAATTTGCGCAACACCAGGGCCACGGTAGCCGCCAGAATGGCAAGCGCGTAGCGCTGCGCAACTCTATTTTGAGAACCGGAGGAAGGATCCATCTACTTTCATCGTAACTCAGGCTTTGCGGAAATTGCTCGAATCCTTCGGGACGGACGCCGGTTCCATGAGCCGTTTGTTAAGTTTTTCAACTAAATGGTGAGCACTGGCCGGCAGGAATGGGCCATGCTCAGCCCCATCCGGAGGATGAAACGATTCGTGGAAACAGAATATCGATATTTGCTTGGCTTGCTGTTTGCGGTTCTGAGGATATTCGGTGGATTGTGTTTTGTGAAATAACGATATTCCATGGAGCGGCAAGGTCCTTGGAGGTTTGGGCTGGCTGGGATAGAATCCGTGTCCAAAATGCGGTGGCGCGGCCCGCAAGTTGTAAGCTGCGCTGTTGAGGTCCCGGGCCGAATGAAATCTGCGAAAAAGAAAGCGGGGCGGGATTCGAACTCGCCCGTCACGCTGCGCTCCGTCGCGGATCTGGTGGGACTTACGCCGAGCACCGTTTCCGCGGTGTTGAACAACTCGTCGGCCTCGCACTCCGTCCCGCCCCACACCAAGAAGCGCATTCTTGCCGCCGCCCGAGCGCTCGACTATCGGCCCAACTTCTTCGCCCGTTCCCTGCGGGTGAAGCGCACCAACATGATCGGAGTCATTCTGGAGGAAATCGGCGATGCCTACGGATCGCTGGTCATCAGCGGCATCGAACGTTATCTACGCGAGCAGGGCGTCTTTTTTCTTACTGTCGCCCACCGCCATGACAAGAAGCTGCTTTCTACTTACTCGGCGGTGCTGCGGGAACGAGGAGTCGAGGGATTTTTAACAGTGGATACTCTCTTGACGCAGGAGCCGACGCTGCCGACGGTCGCGGTCGCGGGACATCGCAAAATTAAAGGGGTGACCAATGTCCTACTGGACCACCGCCACGCGGCGGAGTTGGCGCTCACTCACCTGGCGGAATTAGGCCATGAAAGAATCGCGTTCATGAAGGGTTCGAAGGTGAGTGCCGATTCGGAAGACCGCTGGAACGCGATCTGCGAGGTTGCGGCCAAAATGGGAATTCGCATGCGTCCGGAGCTCATTGTCGAGCTGAAGGGCGACG
Source organism: Acidobacteriota bacterium (assembly GCA_003224995.1). Classification (GTDB taxonomy): domain Bacteria; phylum Acidobacteriota; class Terriglobia; order Terriglobales; family Acidobacteriaceae; genus Gp1-AA133. The sequence continues at coordinate 2,557 of QIAI01000561.1, read as the reverse complement.
ATCCCACTCCGAACCTGGGCTATCCCTTTGCCCGGCAATTACTGGAGCGCAAGCAACCCTTCAGCGCACTGTTTGCCTACAACGATATCTCCGCCATCGGTTCGATTTGCGCCTTTCAAGAAGCGGGGCTTCGCGTGCCCGACGACATTTCCGTGATGGGCTTCGACGACATTCAGAACGCCGCTTACATCACTCCGGCGCTCACCACGATCCGTCAGCCTCTCATCAAGATGGGCGAGATTGCGGCCCGCACTCTTCTGGGGCGCATTAACGGAAACGTGAAATATGTTCCGGAAATCGCGGTTGAACCGGAACTGGTGGTGCGCAAATCCACTGCGGCTCCAATGACGGAAGTGCCCCGGAGAGTGAACGGCCGGCGCGAGGTCGATGCAGGCAGTCCCGGTCAAACCTGCAACCGCTCTCGAATTTCCCGCACCAGTTGCTCCGGAGTGGCGCCGGCATTCACCACGAGAGCATGTTCCGGTTCCTCGAGCGTGGCCAGTTGGCTGTGCAACATTGGTTCCTTCATGTAGTGATTGGGGCGTTCGAGCAAGCGGTGCGACAGCACATCCTGACTCGCTCGCAGGTATACGAACTGCACGCGATCATCTCCACGCAACTTTGCGCGATAAACCTTTTTCAGGGCCGAACACGCCAGGATGCCATTTTGCCCGGTCCGGATCCATTCGCGGATGATGGTGCGCAAGCTCTCAAGCCAGGGTTCCCGGTCGATGTCGGTCAAGGGCGCGCCAAGCCGCATCTTCTCGACATTCGCCGCAGAATGGTAGTCATCGCCATCGGCGAATTTCCATCCCAACTCCGACGCCAGGCGTGATCCTATCGTGCTTTTTCCGGAGCCCGATACACCCATCAGGACGATTACGAGAGACATTTGTGGCCTAGGTTGCTGGGCTCCAAAGCTTCCGGGTCTCAAAGGAACTACAGGGACGATCGGCCATACGCGAAAGCGAGCCCGGCCGCGCAGACGGTTTGCTGGAGATCATTCATTCAGGATTCGCTGCCGCTATCCCTGGCTGCCGCCCTGATTCTGACTACGCAGCCCGGTCACAGAGTCGATGTGAATTCGAAAGAATAACGGCATGATGGATTCGTCAGGTGCACTCTTGCGTCGCTCGGCAAGGGCATTGAGCCACCAGTGATGTCTCTTCTGCAGGAGCTCGCGAGCATGCGCTCGCTCCATCTCAAATTGCGGTTCGGGGAGTTCTTCGAAACGCCCAGTGGCCAGGACGCTCAGCCACTCGGTCTGACCCTTGACCTCGTCAATCTCCACACACACCTTGGGATTGGCGCGCATCCACTCGATTTTCTTGCCATAGGTCGAGAAAACGTAAATAAAGCCGGGTTCGTACGCCAAGTAGATGGGAATCACATAAGGCTGATTATCCATAGCGCAACCCAGCCTTCCTAACGAGGCGCGCTGCAGGACTTCGAGGCATTCCTTCTCGGTCATTTCATCAATCGTCATCAGTTGTTTTCAACCTGAGCGCATGTGCGCGCTAAAATTTCGAATCGTTAGTGCGGTTCAAGCCGGTGAAGAATGGATGCGGACTACGGCACTGCAAGTTGGTATGAATTCTACCAGTTCGGTGGAAGGAAGGTCGTGAATGGCGATCCGGCAGAAGCGCTGCACATTAAGAACGCAGCTCCCGTGTTGATCGAAGTACGTCCAGTTTTTCCAGAGACGTCGCTTAACTGATGGGGTGAAATGGTAGGCCCGAATGGACTCGAACCATCGACCTCTTCCGTGTCAAGGAAGCGCTCTAACCAGACTGAGCTACGGGCCTAAAGTTTGGGGTGACGTTGCCCACCGGAGCGATCCATCCCCAAAATTGGAATCACTCTCTGGGAGTTGAGGCAGACTCAAAATAGTTTATCAGACTTGTCTTTGCGGCTCCGCAGGAAGACCTCGGGAGTGTGCTCTATCTCCGCGAGTCAGTCCTCGTCCAGCGATTCCGATGCAATGCCAATGTTAGTCTCGCCGGCAGCTTTTTTTTCGTTGTACTTCCTTACCCAAGCCGCGAAGCTCTTGCCGGCGGCTGTGTCTTTTCCAGTGAAGGCGAGGGCGGCCACGTCGGAATAAGCGATGCGGATTTTTTCGCGACTGCCTTTGGGAATCATGCGGGCATAGCATTCACTTAACGACGCACCATCGTTGCGACGATCGAAAAGATAGCCCTCTAATTTCTCGCCATTCTTCAGGGTGACGGTGAGATCTCCGCGGTAGTCAAAAGCCTTCTCGAGTGCCTCGCGGACTTCGTTCGCGCTGGCCAGCGCAGGAATCCAGCCTTCCAGATTTTCGTGCGCGAAGCCGAGTTTCTCTTCTTCCGGTGCGAGGGGCTTTTGGGGATCCGACATAGCGTTCAATGTTTTAGGGAATCTATTGAGCGTCGGGCGCAGCGCCGATTTGCACCAGCGGACCAGGGCTGCGCCGAGGCGTCAAGGGAGTATCGTCATCGATATCGGGATCGTTGTAGCTGTCGAACAGAGTAGCCCGGACGGTCGCGGCAAATCCGCTCAAGGAACCGAAGGTATCGTT
>QIAI01000472.1 GCA_003224995.1 Acidobacteriota bacterium | reverse complement strand
GAATCGCCCGTAAGCTGCTGGATTCATGGTATTTGATGAAGATCGGGTGCGCGCGATTGCCGAGCGCGTCGCGGCCACCAGTGGGTTGGAGGTCGTGGAGATCGAGTTCCGCGGGGGTGGCAAAAGCCGCATGCTCCGCGTCTATCTCGACAAGCCGGCTGGCGTAACCCACGAAGATTGCGCACTGTTCAGCCGTGAGTTCGGGACGATTCTGGACGTCGAAGATGCAGTACCGGGCGCAACTTATGTTCTGGAGGTTTCGTCTCCAGGCCTGGATCGCAAGTTGAATCGAGCCGCGGATTACGAGCGCTTCGCCGGCAGCAAAGTGAAGCTCATGACGCGAGAGCCAGTAAACGGCAATCGTCACTTTGAAGGACGATTGGAAAGTTTTCGTGATGGCCGGCTGACTCTGGATATGAGCCAGGCGCGCCAGAAACGCCGGGCGGCGGCTCCGGAGAAACTCGAGATCGAGTTGTCGAACGTGGAGAAGGCGAACCTGGTGCCGGAGATTTAGCGACAGCAGGTTGCAAAGTTTCACGTTTCAACGTTTCAAGTTGCGAGTCTCAAAGTGCCAGGCGGTGCATGTTTGAAAAGGAAGCACTGGCCGAAGGATCACAAGTTTTGTTTCAACTTTGAAACCTTGAAACTTTCAGTACAGCATTGGTTTCATATCGGAATTATCTATGGCAAGTGAGCTCTATAACACGATCGACGCGTTGAGCCGGGAAAAGGGAATTGATCCCCAGATTGTAGTGAGTGCGGTCGAGGATGCGATTGTGGTCGCCACCCGCAAGTACTACAAGACTCAGGAAAATCTGCGCGCTGAACTGGATAAGGACACTGGCAAGATCCGTGCCTTCGCGGTCAAGATGGTGGTGGAGACGCCAGAGCAGGTGGAAGATCCGAGCCTGCAGGTGACGCTCGAAGATGCGCGCAAGCTCAATCCTGATGTTGAGGTGGGCGGAGAGCTGCAGATTCCGAAGGTCACCGAAGGCATACTGGGCCGCATTGCCGCGCAGCTCGCCAAGCAGGTCATTTTTCAGAAGGTCCGCGAGGCCGAGCGCGACACTGTCTACAACGAGTACATCTCGCGTGTCGGCGAAATCGTGAATGCCACGGTGAAGCGGGTCGAAGGTCCGGATGTGATTTTCGATATCGGCAAAGCCGAGTCGCGCATGCCGCGCAAGGAGCAGTCTCGGCTGGAGTCGTTTGCCATCGGTGACGCGCCCGAACTGGTGCAGAACCTGTTCCAGACCGAAGTCCCCGAAATTTACGATGGGACGGTAGTCATCCGTGCCATCGCGCGCGAGGCCGGCGAGCGCACCAAGATCGCCGTTATGTCGAAAGACAAAGATGTGGACGCGGTAGGTGCATGCGTGGGCATGAAAGGCATGCGTGTGCAATCCATTATCCGCGAACTGCGCGGCGAGAAGATCGACATCATCGAGTACCACGAAGATTCGGTGACCTTTGCCGAAAAGGCCTTGCAGCCTGCAAAAGTGAGCCGTGTCACGGTGGTGGATGCGGGCGAGAAGCATCTGGAAGTCGTCGTGGATGACACTCAGCTCTCGCTGGCGATCGGGAAGAAGGGACAAAACGTTCGTCTGGCGGCCAAGCTTTTGGGTTGGAAGATTGACATCAAGAGCGAGGAAGAGAAGCGGCAGGAAGTCGAGTTGCAGATGTCGGCTCTGACCTCGCAGACAGCGACCCCGCTCGAGACCGTGCCTGGGTTGGGTGAAGGCTTGATCGAGAAGTTGGCCGCGGCTGGCATTACTACTGTGGAAGCTTTGGCCGACATGACGCCCGAACAGCTGGAAGCCATTGAGGGCATCGGTCCTAAAACGGTGGAAAAAATCAGCTTGGCAGTCAATAATTACTTTGCCGGCTTGGATGGCGCGGAAGCTGGCGAAGTCGCCGAGGGCGAGACTGCGGAAGCTGCTGCCGTGGAAACAGCGGGCGAAGCCTCCGTCGAAGAAACACCGGTAGAAGGCGAAATTCAGGATGTAGCGGCGGCGGCCGAGGAGACGGAGCCAAACTCCGTCGAGCAAGAGGTCGCGCAGACCGAGGGCGGGGAGGAAGACACCTCCGCCAAACCAAAAGAATGAACCGGATTTGCCGCGCTCGTCACCAAGGTGGCGAGGCGGTGTGCAACGCGGACTCCGTGAGGATGCGATGAAGACTTAAGGAGCGGTGCGGGGCAAGGAAAGGGCGGATGAGTAAGATTCGAATCAACGATCTGGCCAGGGAGCTGGAAGTTAAAAGCAAAGCGATTCTCGATGTCCTGATCGCAGTCGGCGTCACCGAGAAGAAGACGCATTCCAGTTCCGTGGAAGAGCACGAAGCAGAGAAGGTGCGGGCCCATTTCCGCGCTGCTGCTGAGGCACAAGCCGCGCCGTCCCGCTCCGGGCGATCCGGCCGCGATGCTGACGAAATCAAAACAAAAATTGATCTGTCGCACATCTCCAAGCCTGGGGATGTGCTGAAGCTGATTAACAAGCAGCAGACCGCCCCGGCTCCGCCGGTTGCCCCCGCGGCACCGGCGCGTCCAGCCACTCCGCCGGTGGAAGCGAAGCCAGTCGCTGCCGCGCCGTCTGCAGCAACGACGGTAGCACCGCCCGCACCTGCTCCACCGAAGCCGGCTACGCCGCCCGCACCGCCGGTTCCTGCGCCTCGATTCATCACGCCGCAAAGCGTGGCTCGCCCGGTAGCAAGGCCGCCGGTGCCGCCCGCCGCTCCGCCCGCGGTGAAGCCCGCCACTCCTGCGGTAGCGTCCGTACCTTTAGTTTCAGCGCCAGTGCGTCCCCCGGCGCCAGCCGTTCCGCCGCCGAGCGCCCCGACTCCAGCCAACGTGCAGGCGGCCGCGCCGCCGGTTGCACCCGCTCCACCGCCCCCGGCACCGGTGTCGGCTGCGCCGGCAAAGCCCGCGCCTCCGGCCATACCGCCGCCGCGGATGATCGTCCCGCAAACAGGTCCGCGTCCGGTTTACAAGGCTCCGCCCCCGAAGCCCGTGCAGCCCGGCGTACCGATCGCGTCTCGCCCCGTGCCCGGACGTCCGGTGCCCGGCCAGCCAATTTTTCAACGTCCTCGTCCACAGGTGCCGGGAGGTCCTCGTCCACCGCTGCGTCCGGGCGAACGTCGTCCCATGCATCCGACGCGGCAATCGCCCACCGGCGCTCGTCCGCTGGGTGTAGGTCCAGGCGCTCCGATGGCGCCTCCGGGACCAAGTCGCCCCGGCAGCCGCCCCGGTGGTCCTTCGCGTCGTCCCGGTCAGCGCTACGTACCGCGTGGCGTGAAGGAAGGGCCGATGAAGGGCTATGTTCCGCCGCCGCGGCTCTCGCTCTCGAACGAGCCGCAGCCCATCACGCGGAACATCACCATCACCGAGGGGATCAGCGTAAAAGATCTGGCGGAAAAGCTGGATATTCGCGCGAAGGATTTGATCGCCCGCTTGCTGGCGCGTGGCGTGTTTGCCACCATCAACCAGACACTCGATGCCGAACTCGCCAGCGAGATGGCGCGCTTCTTCGGGGCTGACACGAACGTGATCAGCTTTGAAGAACAGGCGCAGAAAGAAATCTCTGACGCCGCTGCAACCGGTGAAGAGGGCGTGACCGAAGCCATTGCTCGGCCTCCCGTGGTTACCATCATGGGCCACGTCGATCACGGCAAAAGAAGCCGGTGGAATTACGCAGCACATTGGCGCTTACAAAGTCAGAGTCATGGATGCCGAATCTCCGGCGTATGGCCGCGAGATCGTGTTCCTCGATACTCCGGGCCACGAAGCGTTTACACGTATGCGCGCGCGCGGCGCGAAATCGACCGACATCGTGGTCCTGGTCGTCGCTGCCGATGACGGCGTTATGCCGCAAACCCTCGAAGCTATCGATCACGCCCACGCGGCTGAGGTGCCGATCATAGTTGCCGTCAACAAGGTCGATAAGCCGGAAGCCATGCCTGACCGCGTGAAGAAACAACTCGCGGATCGCGGCTTGATGCCGGAAGATTGGGGCGGTACGACCGTATTCGTCGACGTTTCAGCCAAGAAAAAGACGAACCTCAATCTGCTGATGGAAATGATTTGCCTGGTCGCCGACTTGCAGGAACTCCGCGCGAATCCTGCACGCTCGGCCAGTGGCGTCGTTCTCGAAGCCAAGCTCGACCGTGGCCGCGGTCCCGTGGCGACGGTTCTAGTGCAGGATGGAACCCTCCGCAACAGTGACAACTTCGTCGTCGGCAATGTCTATGGCAAAGTTCGAGCCATGTTCGACGATCGCGGAGCCCCGTTACAGGAAGCGCCGCCCTCCACCCCGGTTGAGATCCTCGGTATGGAAGGTTTGCCTCAGGCAGGTGATCAATTTGTGGTAGTCGCCGATCGCGATAAAGCCCGCGGCATCTCCGAATACCGCGAGCAGAAAGCACGCGAAGCGCAACTGGCGAAGAGTTCCCGTGTTTCGCTCGAAGGTCTGGCGGAACAGCTCAAGACCGCAGGCACCAAGGAACTCAACATCATTCTGAAGGGCGACGTCGGCGGTTCGGTCGAAGTGTTAAGCGACTTGCTGGCCAAACTCTCGAATGATAAAGTGCGCCTGAAGGTCCTGCGTGCCGGGGTTGGCGCCATCACGGAATCCGACGTGTTGTTGGCCTCCGCCTCGAACGCCATCATAATCGGCTTCAATGTTCGTCCGGAACGAAAGGCGCAGGAACTCGCGGATCAGGATAAGGTCGATATCCGCCTGCACTCGATCATTTACGAACTGCAGGATGAGATTAAGCGCGCCATGACCGGCTTGCTGGAACCGACCATCAAGGAAACCTATCAGGGCCGTGCGGATGTGAAAGATACCTTCCGAATTCCCAAGGTGGGTACGATTGCCGGTTGCCAGGTCAGTGATGGCTTGATCAAGCGCGATTCCGAAGTTCGCCTGCTGCGTGACAACGTGGTGGTCTTTAAGGGCAAGATCGCTTCGCTTCGGCGCTTCAAGGATGACGCCAGCGAGGTCCGCAATGGCATGGAGTGCGGTATCGCGATCGCAAACTACTCCGACATCAAAGTAGGCGATGTCATTGAAGCGTTCGTTACCGAACGCATTGCGGCCGAAGTGATCGCATAAAGCTGTTGTTGGTCCTTGGCCGTTAGTCGTTGGCAACCTGGTTCGCTAACGACCAACGACCAGCGACCAACGACCGATGATTGCCTTCCTCACTCTCGAACTCAGCATCGAGGCTGCCCAGTCGCTGAAGGACAAGCGCCAGGTAGTGCGCAGCTTGAAAGACCGCTTGCGGGCGCACTTTAATATGTCGGTTGCCGAACTCGATGCCAGCGG
>QIAI01000086.1:13096-25996 GCA_003224995.1 Acidobacteriota bacterium | reverse complement strand
GGGAGTTCGGCAATGCCCTTCACATCGACGCCAATAACGATTTCGCGCGCCAGCGTCTGAATGAGGCCCTCGACCGTGCCGGACCTCAAACTCATCCCTACGCGCGCCTGATTGACGAGTCCGATGAGATCCGCCTGATTCCCCGAGACAACCTGCAGAGTTTCCATTTTCGCGGAGACTCTCGCCAGCTGTTGACCCAGATCGCTGGCGCGTATGGCATCACGGTCACTCTTGATGATTCGGTCGTCACCCGAAAAGTACGCTTCGATGTCGATGAGGTCGGCTTCTACGTTGCCATGCAATTGGCCGGAGCCGTCACGAAAACATTCTGGGCCCCGCTTCAGGAGAAGCAGATCCTGGTGGCCACCGATTCCACGGAGAATCACCGCCTCTACGACCGTATGGGATTGCGGACGTTCTACGTGCCCGATGCGTCCTCCCAGCAGGAAATGCAGGATCTGAGCAATGTTTTGCGAACCGTATTTGAGATTAAATTTGTATCGTCCGACGTGGCAAAAAGCACGCTCACCGTCCGGGCGCCGCAAAATGTGCTGAACCCGGTAAGTCAATTCCTGGAAAGCCTTGGCTCTAGTCACCCGGAAGTGATGCTGGACATTCGCGTCTTCGAAGTAAGCCGGACGGTCATTCAAAATTTCGGCTTGCAGATTCCCAACCAGTTCAATCTTTACAACATCCCTATCGGCGCCCTGGGCCTGACATTGGCAGGTGGCCAGAGCATTCAGGACCTGATCAATCAGTTGATTGCCAGCGGCGGCATTAACCAGGCCAATTCCACCAGCATTGCGGCCTTGTTGGCCCAACTCACCGGCGGCAATAATTCCATTTTCAAACAGCCCCTGGCCACATTCGGGGGCGGGAAAACGCTGTTCGGTGTGTCCCTGGGAACGTTGGGCGCGACGCTTTCCCGCAACGAATCGCAGTTGCGTTCGCTGCAGCATGTCACCATCCGGGCTTCCCAGGGAAAAGACGCAACCATGAACCTGGGTTCGCGTTATCCCATCATCAACGCGAGTTTCGCGCCGATTTTCAATACCGCTGCCATTTCCCAGGTGATCGGCAACAACTCCTTCGTCGCCCCCGTTCCTTCCTTCACCTACGAGGATCTGGGAATCACCTTGAAGGTGAAGCCCGTGGTTCATGGGGAAAGCGACGTGAGCATGAACCTTGAATTGAAAGTCCGGTCATTGACGGGCGCGAGCGCCAACGGTGTGCCCGTAATCGGGAATCGCGAATACACCGGCAGCATCAACGTGAGAGATGAACAGCCAGCGGTTGTCGCCGGCGAGATCACGACCACTGAGCAGCGCAGCCTGAGCGGGATTCCGGGCATCGGCCAGTTTCCAGTCTTGAGCCGCGCCACTGCGATGCACAACAATGAGAATGACTCGGACGAAATGCTGATCGTGGTCACGCCCCACATCATCCGCATGGCGGAGAATCAGGAATCTGAAATCTGGATGACGGGCGTGAAGTAGCCCCTTCACACTTCCTCTACTAGCTACTGTTTCGCGCCAAATTCCACCAGCCCTTTCAAGATCTCTGGCGGCAGGCCTACGACGTTTCCGATGCGGCGTCCATTAACGAACAGAGTCGGAGTTCCAGTCACTCCCACCGACTGGCCCAGGGCAACCGACTTGTCGACGCGCGCGCGGGTGTCGGGGTTGGCGGCGCAGGTTGCCATATCCGTTCCTTTTACTCCGGCGGCATCGGCAATCGCGGTCAGTTTTTCGTCCGCATTGGATTCGGTGATATTGGCCTGATCGTTGAAGGTACCCTGCACGAATTTCCAGAAAGCGTCCTTGTTCGTCCGGCCCACGCAGTCCGCATAGTTCGCCGCTTTTGCCGCCCAGTTGTGCATGGGCAGCGGATAATTCTGGAACACGAACCGCGCGTTGGGTTCGTCGACCAGCAATTTATCGATAATGGGCTGGGCATCTTTGCAGTGCGGGCACTGCAGATCGCTGAATTCAACGATGGTTACCGCAGCCTTCTCCGGCCCGCGCGTCGGACCGTTGATTCCCTTGAGCAAGGCTTCCTTGGCGGGTTCATAAGGCCTTGCGCCAAAGGGCATGATGTCGCCGGTAAGCGCGTGCTTGCCGTCTGGGGTGACATAGAGCGTGGTGGCATTCTGCCCCTGCGAATTGCTGACCAGTACATCGACCTCCGCCAGCCCTTCCGCGATCGACGGTTTAATGGCGCTGATTTTCCACGTCACCGTCGGATCGTAGCCGAACGTCTCTTTCAGGAAAGAATTGACGGTTTCTTCCGAAGGCAGGTTGGCAGAGGACTTCTGCTGCGCCACGGTGAACATCGCAATCAGCAAAACAACACAGACGCTAATGGGTAGACGACGCATGCATTCCTTTCGAATGACTGAATCTGTAAAACCTTGGGGGCGGTAACCGGAAGCTTCTAAGCCTCCGCCTTGGCAGCAATTGGAAAACGCCGGCCAAATCCGAAAGCCTTCGCCGAAATCTTGATGCCGGGAGCGGCCTGCTGACGTTTGTATTCGGCTCGATCCACCATGCGCACGACCCTCTGGATCAGCGCCGGTTCAAAACCTCGCTCCTGCGCAATCTGCGCCGGCGAGTGCGAATCTTCCACGTAATCCTCCAGAATGGCGTCGAGCACGTCGTAAGGCGGTAACGTGTCGCTGTCTTTCTGATCGGCCCGAAGCTCCGCCGAAGGCGGCTTTTCCAGGCTGGCCTCAGGTATCACTGGACGTCGCGAGTTCACGTAACGACTGATGCGATACACCAGAGTTTTGGGACAGTCGGAGATCACGGCAAGCCCGCCCGCCATGTCGCCGTATAGCGTGCAGTACCCGACTGCGATCTCGCTTTTATTGCCGGTCGACAGCACGATGGCGTTGAGCTTATTCGAAAGCGCCATGAGCAACGAGCCACGAGCGCGCGCCTGAATATTTTCTTCGGTCACGTCTTCCTTCAGCCCGGCGAATACATCCTTGAGAGTGTGGAGATAGCTCTTATAGATTTCGCTAATGGGAAGCAGTTCGAAGCGAATGCCAAGATTCTTTGCGAGCGCTCGGGCATCCTCAATGGAGCCCGGCGAAGAATAGGGCCCAGGCATACCGACACCCAGGACGTTCTCCGGACCCATCGCTTCCGTCGCAATCGCCGCGGTTAAAGCGGAATCAATGCCGCCGCTTAGCCCGACAATCACTTTCTGAAACCCGCATTTGCGTACGTAGTCCCGCGTGCCCAGCACCAACGCCGCATAAGCGCTGGCTTCTTCGCCTTCGATCTGCTCGTGCATTTCGCCGGTCAGGGTCGCGGAATCAAAGTAGACCAGGTCTTCTTCGAAAGACTTCCCCTGCGCAATGATCTTGCCTTCTCGATTTAAAACCAGGCTGGAACCCTCAAACAGCAAGCTGTCGTTTCCCCCCACCTGGTTGACCATGACAACGGGAACTTTGTCGGTGCGCGCGATCGTGGCGAGCATATCGCGGCGCAGCTCGCGCTTGCCGAGCCAGAAAGGCGAGGCGGAAATATTGAGCACGAAATTTCCCCCCGCTCGAATCAACTCTTCCACGGGATCGATCCCGTACAGCCGTTTGTTCCAGAAATGTTTGTCGTTCCAGGCATCTTCGCAGATGGTCAAGGCCATGCGGTTGCCGCAGAAATTGAAAAGCTGCTGGCTGCGTCCCGGCGCGAAATTGCGCATTTCATCGAATACATCGTAGGTGGGCAACAGCATCTTGGACTGCAGAAAGATTTGCTTGCCATCCTGCAGCAATGCTGCGGAGTTCATGACCGACTTGCCGGTCTCCGCATCGGCGGGAGTTACCAGGCCGCAAATTACCGCGATGCCCTTGCTTTCTGCCGCTATGCGCTCAACCGACTCGCGATTCTTCGCCACGAACGTAGGCCGTTCCACCAAATCACGTGGAGGATAGCCGCAGACGGACAACTCCGGAAACAGGATCAATCCAGCGCCCGCCGCTCGCGCCCGCTGGGAGAAATCAATGATCTTGGCTGCGTTTCCGGAAAAGTCCCCTACCGTGGGATTGATCTGGCCGAGGGCAATTTTCACTCTTCCAGTTTAAAGCCCCTTGGTCAGAGTCGCCAAGTTTACGAGCTGGTACAGAACCAGGTTGGGCGTAGAACTCGGGGGATCGGGATCGGGAGTGCGCCCGGGGTTCGGGTTCCTCGGAGCCGGACCTGGGTCCGTCGGGGTTCCCGCCGTGTGTTCCGCTTCTTCTCCGGGCCTCCGTAAGCTGGGAGCGGTGGCAGGCCTCGGCTCGTCTGCCTGTTGTTGGGCCACCTTGGTTACCGGATCGAGGCTGATTTCCTTGTCGGTTTTCACCAGCTTCGTACCATCCACCTTCATGGTTTCAAGGCGGACCACTTCGTCGCCAATAAAGCGCACGAACTCAACATCGCGGGGAGGCTCGCCGTAGATCCATTCTTCGAACTCGGTTTCATCTTCCTTCTCGCGAATCTTCTTCGGCGGACGTCCCTTGGCGTAGGTGACCATCTCACGATTCATGCCCACCAGTACCTTGTGATTTTGAATCGCCTCTTTCGCTTTCGGCGGTACGGTCTCCAGGTAGGCCTCTTCCACCGATTTCGAATCGAAGTCGAGCACCGGCCGCAGAATCTGCTTGAAATCCTGCCCCGTCATTTCCGGAACGTAGGGCTCGAAATAGACATCCACAAACGAGCCCCGCGCATTCACCCCGGGGTCGGTCGGAGCGATTGGAGTCTCTCCGGCGGCGCCGCCCACGCTGATGCGCTGGTACCATTTTTGCTTTTTCGTGGGACCGCCGTTGATCTCAACGTGAATGAAATTATCTTTGAAGGTAATCGCGGTGATGCGAACCGCATCCCCATTCTTGGCTGCCGGTCCCCACATGGCGACCATCTGTTGCAGCTCGGCGCCGCTGGGACTAACAGTTCCGTTGCGGAGCTTTAAACCCTGTCTGCCCATGGGAAAGGGCGAACGCACATACACCAGCTCGGCATTCAGAAGGCGAATCAGTTCGATGCGAGTCTGCTTCGACATCTTGGGAGCGCGGCTGGAGTTCTGATCGCCTGCGTGTGCGAAGGACAGGAAGAAAGCGAAAAACGAAACCAACGAGGCCGCCAGGCGAAGGTACTTCATGGGACACCCCAAGAGCCGATCTTGCCGATATTATAGCCCCGTTCCCGCCGGACAAAGTCACGCAAAAGGCCGTATCGACGCTTTGTCAGGAGGCGAACCGTAGACCGTCGCGCGCCACTTGCAGAGGCAAAACCCGTCCGCCGTGGTCCCCGATCACCGTGGCCACCCGGCTGGCAGCGCCTTTCTCCACCAGAAAGATCACGCAGCCACCTCCGCCCGCCCCGCAGACCTTTGCGGCACGACCTCCATTGCGACCCGCAGCCGCGATCAGCGTATCAATCAGAGGTGTGGTGATGCCCGGGGCGTTCGTCCGCCGTAGCTTCCACTCTTCTCTCAGCAGTCGAGCTACATCGTTCCAATCCGCACGCGACAGTGCCTGGTACATATCGCGCGCAATCTCCGCAATGCGCTCAAAATTCCGGAATACCCGTCGATCCCCATTAATGTGGGCCTTGAATACTTCCCAGTTATTGATTCCGGATTTGCGCGGAGCCCCCGTGTAAGCCAGCACAAAGCGCGATTCGATCTCCTCAGGCGACACTGCTACCGATTCGCGATGGATGCCGTCTGCATTCAAGTGGATTGCGCTCACGCCCCCGTAAAGCGCTGGATAATAATCCTGGCAGCCGGTGGGAACGTTGATGATCTGGGCTTCGATATTTTGAGCAATCACCCGCATTTGCTCCAGCGTCAGGTGGCGATCGGTGAACCTCCCCAACGCAGCCGTGGTCGCGATCATCAACGCCGAAGATCCGGAGATCCCCGCTCCGGCCGGCGATTCAGAATCGGTTTCAATCAGCAGGCCTTCCTTGGGCGCGAAGAATTGAATCAACCGGGCCGCCAACGGCAAGCGGAAGCGGTTGGTCCGGCGCAATTCGCTGAAGCTGCTGAATGTCTGCTCGCGCCGGGTATCGAGAGAACGTAACTGAATGCGCTTCCCCTTCAGCGGAGTGATCCGGCAAGTGGTCAGGATGTTCACCGCAAAATTAAGGGTCAGCGCTCCGGGATGGAACATGTACAGCGGCCAGAGATCCATCGTTCCGCCGGCAAGATCCGCGCGACAGGGTGCCTGCGCGATGATGGCGCCTTGCTTGGATAGCGTCCACGAGGCTTCCATGCTGCGTTTGTATCACGGAGCACTGCTTCTCGCGGGAATGGCGAAGCTCTAAGCGGTGCAGGGTAACCAGAGGAATTACGTTACCCAACCCTTTGTTTTCCGTCGAACATCGTCCAGGCAGCCTGTTCCACGCCGGGTTTCCTGGGAATAGCGCTATCTACTGTTGACAGCATCCACCATTTGTCGGATATTCGCGAGAGTAGCTTTTTCCCGACGGCAGTTGCACTTCGACTCATTCACTCTGGCCGTTCGCTTAGGAGTTTGCGCATGGCAGATCCTTGGGTTAGGCCTCCCTCCCCAGGTCCCCCGGATTCTGGAGTTTCCTCACGGCCTGAAGACGAAGCAAAATCCCTTCCCGGCAAAACGCCTTCTTCCGACGATTACCTGCTGATCGATCGTTTGCGGGAAGATGCCGCCGCCGGGCGCATGGATCTCAGCAGCATTCTTTCCGAGGCGACTCACGCCGCGCGCTTCTTCACTGATGCCACCGGTGCGGCCCTCGCGCTCTGGAGCCAAGGTGTTGTGATTTGCCGTGCGCGCTCCGGAGATACCGCTCCTCCCCTTGGTGCGAAGGTGGACGTCGACTCCGGGGTATCGGGAGAATGTTTGCGCAGCGGCCGCTCGCAACGCTGTAATGACACCCTCATCGATTCGCGGGTCGATCCCGAAGTCTGCCAGGAGATGGGCATTCGCTCCCTCGCAGCTGTTCCGTTGCGTGGTGGGCAGGGCGTGATTGGAATTCTGGAAGTGTTTTCGGACCGTCCCAACGCATTCTCCGATGCGCACATCACGCTGCTGAAAAAGCTGGCAAAAATCGCTGTGATGGGCCGCTCGAAGTCAGTGACTCCGCTTCCAGCGACGCCCAGGGAAGAATTGCCGGAAGCCGAAGCCCGGCCCCGACCAGAAATATCGGCATGGCGCGCAGCGATCCTGCGCGATCCACTCAGCCTCTTGCCTGCCCGCATGCGGGGCGAGGAAGGCCAGCCCTATCGGCTGATGGCGGCAGCGGTGCTGCTCCTCGTTCTCGGACTTTTCGGATGGATGTTCAGTCGGTCTCGCGGCGGAAACCGAGGCGCGCAAGCGGTACACGCGGCCAGCAATGACGCGTTTCCACCCCGGATGCGAGCCGGAATACCGGTACGATCGCTCTCGCTCGCCCCGCAAAGCCTGGGGCCGACCTGGGTGCGCGCGATGTCGTGCAGAAAGCCTCAACCTCGATCGTGACTCAGCGCGGCGCCCCGGCCCGCTCTTCCCAAACTGAGTCAGCCCGCACGGTTGCACCCGCGCCTTCCTCTGGCCTGACGACCGAAGCCAGTCTGGATGTCCCAGCGCCGGATCCGTCGGAAATGATTTCCCAGATGCAGGGTGGTGCGGCGGCGGTTCCGCAATCCGTGGCGAATCCTCAACCGGTGTTCCCCTTTGTCGCGGTTCCTGTTTCTCAGGGTGTCACGGGCGGACGCCTGAGTCGTAAAGTCGATCCTGTGTACCCTTCCGAGGCCCGGGTGCAGCGCGTAGAAGGGGCCGTCGTTCTGGATGCGTTAGTGGGAGAAGACGGCAACGTGCGCACAGTGGAGGTCACCAGTGGCCCGCCTTTGCTTGCCAAGGCAGCAGCCCAAGCCGTGAAGCGCTGGCGCTACGAACCCTTCCAACTGAACGGCAAGCCGGTCGCGATGCACAACCAGATCACCATTCAGTTCAAGCTGCCTTAGGGATTTCGCCAACTCAGGACAGGTTGAGCGCCTCGCGCACCGTGCCCCGCGAGTTCTGGATCTTTTCCTGCAACAACGTGATCGCGTAGATCAGCTGTTCGGGTCGCGGCGGGCAGCCCGGCACGTACACGTCCACCGGGATCACCTGGTTCACGCTCTGCACTAGAGCGTAATTGTTAAACACGCCGCCAGAGGTCGCGCACGCGCCCATGGAGATGACCCACTTGGGTTCTGGCATCTGCTCCCACAGTAGGCGGATCACGGGCGCCATTTTATTCGAGACGCGGCCCGCGATAATGATCAGATCCGATTGCCGAGGAGAGGGGCGAAACACTTCCGCGCCAAAGCGTGCAATGTCGAAACGCGAAGCGCCCATCGACATCATCTCGATGGCACAGCAGGCCAACCCGAACGTCATGGGCCAGATAGAATTCTTGCGCATCCAGTTGACGGCCGAGTCCAGAGTTGTCAGGACCACGCCCTCCGGCGTGGGATTGCCGTAGGTCAGGTCCTTGACGACCTTCTTGCCGTTCTCAGTGGTCACGTATGGGCCGAAATTCAGTTCGCCGTTCATAGCTCTATTTTAAACCACCAGCCTGTCGAAGGCCCGCGAGCAGCCGTTGTCTACTGCTTGTCATCCTGAGCAAAGCGAAGGACCTGCTGTTTTCGAATTGCTTGTCATCCTTCGCGAAGCGAAGGACCTTGCTGTTTCTAACGCGAAGATCGCGGCTAAGCCTTTCTCCGCGCTCTCCGAGATTTCCTCCGCGCCCTCCGCGATTTAAGACTTTCAGCCAACTTCACCCGCTAGGGATTCAGCACGACCTTGCCGAACATCTTGCTGCCTTCCAGATACTCGTGCGCCGCGCGGACCTCGCGCAAAGGAAACGTGCTGTCCACTACCGGTTTCAGTTTCCCCTGGAACACAAGCTTCAAGACCTCGTGCAATTCGCCCATGGTCCCCATATAAGACCCGAGCAGCGCCAGTTGTCGAGCGAAAAAGAAGCGCAGGTCGAAGCTCACGGTCGGTCCTGAGGTAGCCCCGCAGGTCACCAGCGTGCCTCCTGGCTTGAGTGCTTTCATGCTCTCGTTCCAGGTAGCCGCGCCCACGTGCTCCACCACAATGTCCACCCCAGCCTTATTCGTGATTTTGCGCGCTTCGGCCTTGGCGGTCTTACGGTCGTCGCCCGCCGTGGCGATGACCGTGGCGTTGAACAGCTTGGCAATCTGAATGGCGGCGATACCTACTCCCGAGTTTGCGCCCAGCACGAGCACAGTTTGTCCCGGGCGAATGGCAGCTCTCCCCGTCAACATATGAAACGCCGTGAGAAAAACCAGAGGAACGCTCGCCGCTTCGTTGAATCCGAGGTTGTCAGGAATGGGAATGACGTTGGCTTCAGGCACGGCAATCAGCTCACAGTTTCCTCCATCGATCGCGTTCCCCAGCACGGTAAACTCCCGGCAAAGATTCTGCCGGCCCGCCAGACACTGCTCGCAGTGATTGCAGAAATGCATCGGAGCAATCAGAACGCGTTGCCCCGCCTGAAAACCCTTAACATACTCGCCCACTTCGACAATTTCCCCGGAAATGTCGCTGCCCAGAATATGCGGCAACTTCACGCCCGGGAGCCCTTTGCGCACCCACAAGTCGAGATGGTTCAACGCGCAGGCTCTCACCCGCACCAATACCTGGTCCTTACGAGGCTTTGGATCGGGAATCTCTTCGTAGCGAAGAACGTCCGGTCCCCCGAACTCATGAATGATGGCCGCTTTCATGAATGCTCCTAATTCCAGTCAGGCCTAAATCAACTGCCCAAACTAGCACAGGCATCCAGACCTGTCGTTGGTTAGCAGTTTGTCATCCTGAGCGAAGTGAGGCGCAAGGAGAACGCAGTCGAAGGACCCGGTGTTTTCTCCAGGGTAACCCCACGAGCATTCAGCAGACGAGCGCCAAAGCACTTCTCTTCTCGCAACACACCCAGGAGCAGATGTTCGGTGCCGATGTGATTGTGGTTGAGACGTTCCGCTTCCTCGGCCGAGTAAGCCAGCACACGCTTGGACTCGTCACTGAGCGGCAGGTCGATGGAGGTGGAGACTTTCCCGCGGAGGGTGGTTTGCTGTTCGATCTCCGGACGAAGGGTTTCGATTGTGTTGCCCTGGAGGAAACGCCTTGCCAGGGCTTTGTCCTCGCGCAGCAAACCGAGGACTAGATGTTCGGTCTCGATCAGTTCCCGGCCGAACTGCGCAGCCTCGTAACGCGCGAACAAGATAACGCGGCGAGCTTTTTCGGTGTATCGCTCAAACATGAGCCACCTTCCGGCGTGTCTGGTAGGAATACTCGAGCCCGATCGAGGGTGCAATCAAAAAAGTGGACGGGGCAGTTAAGAGAACCATCGCGGGATGAAGGGTAGAATTCGCGCCCTCTTTCCTGGCGCAGGAGGCGGCTCCGGCGATCGCACCCAGTCTTTTGCTTTTTCCAGAGTGTCAAAGATGCGAAGGTTGTCCGACGGCCTACGCAGCATTTGATGCATGCGCGCAAAGCTGACCTGGAGATCACTGGCGGTGATAAAGGCGCGCCGCGAACTCATGGCGAAAGGGTCGGCGTGATCGGCCAGGTTAATGGCTTCCGCCGGAGTGATCTGCACCTGCTCGACTTCACGCAAGTCTGCAATCTCGGAAAAGTCCGGGTCAAACTGAGGGTCGTGCCGTAATGCGGTAGCGTAGTTTTCGACGTCCGCCGCTTTCAGAACCTTGCCCAACCTCACATATACCAAGCGCTCCTCGGCATGCACCGAGTACTCGATCGATGTAGGCGTCGTTCCTACGCCGGGCGGCGATGATGCTTCCGAATGCCGGCCTTCGTTCGCCATATCTCGAACCTCAACTGCACACGGCCTATCAAGCTATTTATCGGCGGGATTGGAGCTCAGCTTGAGCAGGCTCCGGCTTTCGAGCGCAATGCTGCCGAGAGGCTCGGCCATAACGCCGAAGGATACTGGATTTAGTCGTTGAGCTTCAGTCTGATCGATGGCCGCACCAGGGTGAGCGCCTGGCGCAGTGCGTCCTCGGGATTTTTGCGGATGCGGGCGGCCTCGCTGCCCAGCGGCTTCTCGAATTCGGCCATGGTCCTGGCAAATGATTTGGCTTCGGGGCTGTCCGGAGCGAATTTCATCAGCTCTTCAGACTTCAGCAGACTGGCAAACGAGAGTCGTGGAGGAAATCCGGCGTCTCTCAGAAAAAGCGCATAGTTGTACCAGTCGACGGCTTCGCTATGACGATCATCCATGCTGGCATCGAGCTGCAGAGCATGCTGGTAAAGGCGCAAAGCCTCTTCTGGCTTGCCATTGCGCGCCCATAAACCGGCCTCGCCGATGCTGGCAAAGCTTTCGAGCTTCCCTTCTCCGGTTTGCGCGGCGATCCTGCGGGCCAGTTCGTAGGAGCGCAAAGCCTGGTCGGGATGCCCGGCTCGCGCCTGGCAATCGGCTAGCTTGAGGGCCACGCCGATCATCTTAGGAGCGGGAGGGCGCATTTCGGCGCCATGATGCGCCACAATTTCAAGGAAAGCAGCGTACTGGGGCACGGCATCCGCCGGTTTGCCCTCGCGATCGAGTTCCGCCGCAAGATAAAGATGCGCATCCGCCTGCGAAGGGTCATAGGCAACTGCCTGCTGCCAGCTCTGGAGAGCTTCCTCCGGATGACCAAGCTGCAAAGCAAGGATCCCGTGATTCACCAGCAACTGGGCATCGCGCGGAGTGCGTTCGATGGAGGTTTGGGTGAGCGCATACGCCTCACCAAAGCGCTTGTTCGATGTCAAATACTGCAGCAGTGCATTTCGCGGCGCAGGGTCAAGTGGATTGGCCTGCATGGCCCGCTTCCACGCGGCCTCGGCCAACGCCGGCTTTCCGGCATCGAGTTCTTTATGTGCTAGCCGCATCTCGAGCGGCGAATCGTAGGAATTCAGTGCCGCGGCACGCTGCAAGGCCGGCAGGTTGTCTTCCTGCAACGCCAGGTAATAGCGCACCTGATCGAGAGTGCCCCATGCCAAAAGAGCCAACGCAGCGCTCACGCGCAGCGCTCGTGCGCCTGCGGTAGACCCGATCATCCATCTCCAGCCGGCCGCCAGCATGCTGCCGGCCTCAGTGGCTGCCTCCGAGACGCGTACTTGCGTATTCAGCAGCAGGCTTGCGACTTTTCCGTCGCGTAGTTTCCAGATGGCTCCGTCCAGTATGAAATGGTGCAGGTTGACCAGCGCGGTGAAGATCAGAAAGCTGCGCGTGAAGTCGAAATGAAATACATGGCTGGCGATCCAGGGCGCAGGAATGAACAGCGCGATGCCACCCAGGACCAGCACTGCAAAATAGGTCAGCGGACGCCAGCTCTGGCGTTCTTCCGTGGCTTCACGTCGAGCGTAATAGCTCGTGATCCAGAGATATTGCGCCGAGTGCATCACCGCGAGCACGCCCGTGCTGTAGCGGCTCTGCGGCATGCGAAAACCTTCCCCCAACGAGAGCACCGTAGGAAGAAGGAACCATAGCAACTGCGTGCTGAACAGTGTCAGAGAGGGCACCATCGCACGCCATCCGACCTGCGCGATCATCCTCGAGATACCGAAGGTACTGCAGGCCACAAATGCGAGTCCCAGAATCATCAGCAACTGGGAGCTGACCAGGCCGGGAATATTCAAAGACAGAAATAGGGCATCCGAGGAGGCGCCGGTGTGGAAATTCAGCAGCAGGATCGCATAGGACAGCAGGAACGCCGCGTAAATGGCTTGTCGCACGTTATCGGTGGGCTTGGCGCCAGCGCGACGCGCGAACATCATGAAGATGCCGTAGTTCTGTCCGCTGTAGTGCCATGGACTCCAGCTGAGATACAGCGTGAACAGCAGTGGTAATGCTTTGAACCAAAAGTGCGATACAACTGCGGTCGCCA
>QIAI01000086.1:0-13049 GCA_003224995.1 Acidobacteriota bacterium | reverse complement strand
TAAGCGCGGTATACCGTTGCCATGTAGTGCGGGTAGTTAAAGAAGAGCGCCAGCGCGTAAAAGGCAATCGACCACTTCAGAGTATTGGAGGCGACGGAGAGATAGGAAACCAGTAGCAGCGGAGCGGACCATGCCCCGCAGCCGACAATCATGTCGAGCCAGGAATGGTGGATCCAGAGCTCCGGCTTTGCCGTGCCAATATCCTTGCTGAATTTTGCCATTGCGCGCCTGGGGGCAAACCTGGGTCCACCCTGCGCGGATTATAGGAAGATGCGCGCCGGCTCTCATGTTCCGAAAGTAACCATCAAGGATTTTGCAGAAAAGCTGGGTGCATTCCATGTTGGTCGTTTGGTGGCGCACCGCGCCATGTTGTATAAGAGCAACCCTATGCCGAGAGCCGTCCTCTGTCTTCTTCTGCTGACTACTTCTTTTGCCAGTGCTGCACAGTCTAGCCGGGAGACCGCGTCCAGTTTCCAGGACCGGGTCGCAACTTTGCAGAAGAAAGAGGGCTTTTTCCCTTACTACTGGGACGCAAAGAAGGGAGCGTTGCTTTTCGAATTGTCGCCGGCCATGCGCGAGCGCGAATTCCTCTACTTCACCGCCCTGGGCAGCGGCATCGGATCCACCAAAGTATTCGCGGACCGCAGTTCAATGCAACCGATGCCGTCTGCCGCTTTCGACAAGTCGGCGGGCGCGTGCTGGTGATCCAGGAAAATTCCGCCTTCCGCGCTGAGAACGGAAACTCCGATTTGAAGAAATCGGTAGAGTTCAGCTTCCCAACTTCAGTGCTGGCGTCTCTTCCCATCGAGGCCGAGCGGGATGGAACGCTGCTGGTGAATGCCAACCCGCTTCTGCTGCGCGACGCTACCGATCTGCTGTCCCAGTTGCGCCGGCCGACGCAGGCCATTAACGGCGTCATGGTGCGCCAGGAGGCGCGCGACTCCAACTGGAAGCTGGATGACAACCGCAGCGTCATTGATCTCGATTTTTCCGACAGCTTCCCCTTGAACACAGAAATTGAAGCGCTGCTCACGTTCACCAATGACGGAGAGGTGGATTACAACCAGCCGGATGCGCACGTGCTGAGTCTGCGCGAACATCATTCTTTCGTTGCGTTGCCGGAGCCCGGATACGAACCTCGAGGGTTTGATCCGCGCGTAGGCTTTGAGGATCTCTCATTCCAGGATTTCTCCCAGCCGTTCAACCGTCCGCTGCGGCGAGGTTACATTCAGCGCTGGCGCTTGCAGAAGAAAGACCCGTCGGGCGCCATCAGTGAGCCGGTCAAGCCCATCATCTTTTATCTTGACCGCGCCGTGCCGGAGCCGATGCGTTCAGCGCTCAAGCGGGGCGCTCTGTGGTGGAATACTGCGTTCGAACAGGCTGGCTTCCGCAATGCACTGCGCGTGGAAGATCTTCCCGAAGGCGCTTCTCCACTCGATGTCCGCTATCCATCCATTCAGTGGACCAACCGCTCCGGACGGGGCTGGTCCGTAGGCATGACGCAAGCTGATCCGAGGACCGGGGAAATTGTGCACGCCGTCGTGCAACTGGATTCGCACCGCATGCGCACGGTGAGCAACTACTGGAACGCATCGCTCCCAGTCGGCAGGGTAAGGAGGAACCTGCGCTCGACTCTTTTGCCGCGCTCGACAATCTCGATCCGCAGCTCTTGGAAGAACAAGTCATGCTGAACCGGCTTGCCCTGCTGACGTGTCACGAGATGGGACACGTGCTCGGCCTGGACCATAACTTCGTCGCGAGTACCTTCGGACGCGGCTCGGTGATGGACTACTACGCTCCGCGCATAAAGATCCGCCCGGACGGCTCCGCCGATTTGTCCGATGCCTACATGCAGGGCACCGGCAGCTACGACAATCACGCCATCGAGTGGGGCTACAGTCAGCCGCCCCAGGGCGAGACTCCAGAACAAGAGCAGGCGCGGCTGAGTCAGATCGTGAGCCAGGGTTTGGCGAAGGGCATCGTTTGGGGAAACGAAGCCGATCCCCGGTGGAACGCCTACGATGAAGGGGCTGATCCCGTAAGTTGGCTTAAACAGGTTTGGCCTGTGCGCGATGCTCTGTTGACGCGCTATGGTCCAGAGACGCTCCCTCCCGGCGAACCAGCGTCTCGGCTGGCTTCGCGTTTCCCGCTGATCTACCTGTTCCACCGCTATGCGCTGGCGGCCGCCATCAACGTGATCGGAAGCGCCAAGATTCCTCCATCCCTTGCCGGCGATGGTCAGGAGCCGATCGCAGTATGGCCGGCGCCAAGCCAACGCGAGGCGCTGCAACTTGTCCTGAAAGCTCTCGAAGCCAAGGAACTGGAAATATCACCGGATCTTTGGAAAACGCTCGCGCCCCGGGAGCCCGGTCTCGAGGACCCAGAGCGTTTCATCTCCTCCGCCGGGTATCTGTTCAGCCCACAAGACGGAGCCCGGGCGGTTGTGGATCTCGTGGCTGGCGGGTTGCTCGATGCGCAACGCATGCAGAGATTGGCGGTCATTGCACATGAATCGCCGGGAGCACCGTCGGCCCAGGAAATAGTGCTGGCGCTGGTGCACGCAGCTTTTCCGGCTACGCTTACAGGCGCCAATTCGAAGAGCAGCGAAGACATTCTTCTCGTGGTGCAAGCGGATGTAACCGAACACCTGATGCTGCTCGCGAATGATGCAAGTGCAACGCCAGAAGTACAATCCACCGCTCTCGCCGGCATTGATGACGTACAGAAGATTGTGCGCAGTCGCGAGGATCCCGCCGCGCGGCGGCTGAATCGCGAAATTGGATTATTCCTGAGCAGTCCACAGCAAAATACACCCAAGCTCAAACCGTCGGGAGCGCCTCCGGGACCGCCAATTTAAATTTGGCTCACGGTTTCGGGGATATTTTCACGGATGACAGCAGGACGGCCGGCATGCTGGCGCTACCACTCAATCGGTCCACGGCGATTTCTTCTTTTACAATGCTTAGGTGAAGACGTGGGACGTTATAGTCATCGGAGGCGGCGTCATCGGCCTTAGTCTTGCCTGGGAACTCCGAAAGCAAGGCGCTAGTGTGCTGGTGGTCGAGCGCGGCGAACCGGGCCATGAGGCTTCCCGCGCTGCAGGCGGCATGCTCGCCAATTGTGCAGACGAAACTCCAGCCGCCCTGCAACCCTTGGCTAACGCCAGCGCAGAGATGTATCCCGAATTCGTGCACCAATTGCAGGACGAATCGGATGTGAACGTGGACTTGCGTTCTGACGGCACACTCCTGTTTGTGCCTCCTGGAAATTACACGCCCGACATTCACGTCGCCACCCCACTATCGACGCCGCTCGCCGATATCGAACCCGCTCTCGCCAGAGAAACTGGACCCGCTTTCCTGTTGCAAGAGCGCAGCGTGTGTCCTCGGGCGTTGACCGAGGCCACCCTGAAAGCGGCGAAGCACCGCGGCGCCGATGTCAGTTCTGGAAGCAGGGTTTTGTCCGTTAACGTGGTGGATGGCCACGTGACTGGAGTCACGACGGAAAAAACGTCCTACTATGCCTCGAGAGTCGTGAACTGCGCGGGAGCGTGGGCCGGCATGGTCGGACCGTGCCCTTTTCCTACTCGACCGGTGAAGGGCCAAATGGTTTGCTTCGCCATGCCCAGCCGCGAATTGCTGAAGCACGTGGTGCGCTCGCCTGAAATCTACCTGATACCGCGAAGCGATGGCCGACTGCTCGCGGGTGCCACCGTTGAAGAAGCAGGTTTTGACAAGCGCACGATCCCGGACACAATCCAGCAACTGCGCCGTGCTGCCATCAGCCGCTTGCCGGCCCTTAGCACTGCGCATGTGCTCGAAGACTGGGCAGGGCTGCGTCCCGGAACACCGGATGGATTGCCGATCCTCGGCTCCACGTCCATTCCCGGCTACTTCGTGGCCACCGGGCACTTCCGAGATGGCATTCTGCTGGCGCCCATCACGGCACGCATCATGGCCCAGGTGATCGGCGGGATTCGGGCCGAACACGATCTGGCGCCATTTTCAGTCGAACGATTTGCACTGCGCGCCGCGTAAGGAGTTTTGATCTTCGCGGTTCGCGGGTCGGCTCTGTCTCCAATGGAACTCAGAATGGGCCGGTTCGGACATCACACCGCCGGCGCTGCAACTCGGTTATACTGATCCGTTTTAGGGTCCATCTCCGCTCATTCCATTGCGTGTTCGCACAAGAAAGGTATTCCTCATGGCCTCCCCGGCACTTGATTTTGCTCGTCAGAACCAGCAACGTTTCGTAAGCGAGTTGAAAGACCTTCTCCGCATTCCCAGCGTCAGCACTCTGGAAGAACACAAATCGGACGTGCAGAAAGCGGCCGACTTCGTGGCCAGCGAACTGCGACGCATCGGCATGGAGAACGTTGAAATCATTCCTACCAAGGGGCATCCTCTGCTTTACGCGGATTGGCTCCACGCCGCGGGTGCGCCCACCGTGCTGATGTATGCGCACTTCGATGTGCAACCGCCGGATCCGCTCGACGAGTGGGTTTCGCCTCCCTTCGAGCCGACTGAACGCAACAACAACATCTACGCGCGTGGCGCGGTGGACGACAAGGGTCAGCTTTGGATGGAAGTCAAAGCTCTTGAATCGTTGATGAAGGCGCACAACGGCAAGCTGCCCATCAACGTAAAGATTATTTTCGAAGGCGAAGAAGAAGTGGGTGGAGAGTCGATCGCCGCCTACGTCCGCAAAGAAAAGAACAAGCTGAAAGCTGATTTCGCGTTGGTGTGCGACACGGAGCTGTTCGCGCCCAACCTTCCAACCCTATGCGTTGGACTGCGCGGACTGGTCTATACCGAAATCGAGGCCGTCGGCGCAAAGACTGATTTGCACTCCGGGATGTATGGCGGCGCCGCGCCGAATCCCTTCTTCGCCTTGATCGAAATTATCAGCAAGCTGAAAGACTCCAAGGGCAAGGTTCTGATCCCGGGCTTCTATTCCAAGGTGAAAGCTCCAACCCAGGACGAACTGAAAGCGTGGAAGCGTCTGCCCTTCAACGAAGAGCACTATCGCAAGACCGAAGTCGGCTCGAAGGTGCTTACGGGCGAGCCGGGATTTTCGGTTCTGTATCGTACTTGGGCCCGACCCACGCTGGAAGTGCACGGCATGCCTGGTGGATTCACTGCTCCCGGCGCGAAGACCGTCATCCCGGCAAAGGCGGCCGCGAAGGTTTCCATGCGAATGGTGCCCAATCAAGACCCTGACGACATCCTGAAACGGTATACCGCGTACGTAAAGAAGCTGACGCCCAAGGGCATCGAGACCAAAATCAAGGTGTGGAGCAAGGGCCCGGCGTGCGTGGTTTCCACCGATAACCCTTACATTAAAGCCGCGACCGAAGCCATGCACGATATCTTCAAGAAAGATACCGTGTTCATCCGCTCCGGGGGTTCCATTCCAATCGTCACCGACTTTCAGGACGTCCTGAAGATTCCCAGCGTGATGATGGGATTCGGCTTACCGGATGACAACTTGCATGCGCCCAACGAGAAGTTCCACATTCCAAACTTCCACCGCGGAATTGAATCGATCTGTCTGTTTTTTGAAAAATTGGGAAAGTAAGTAGAGCAGGTTTCAAAGTTTCAAAGTTTTAAAGTTCAAGGTTTCGCAGGCGTGGACTCTGGTCCACGCCTTTCTGTTTGTGGACGTCTCGCTGCGGAAGACTCATAAAGTCGCGGACGAACCGACAATTGTATTCGCTACCAGCGTACGCACCACACGGGCGGCCTCGTTTATGGCCATCGTGTCGGCCAAGACGTCGAAGAATTCGAAAGACGTCAATGCGTACAGAGCCGCAGCCCTATGGGATTGTTCCTCCGGCGTCCGCTGGCTGCCCTCCGCGTCGACTCTCTGCAGAATTCTTAGCGCAGCCCGTTGCCGCCGTAAATTCCTTGCTTCCACTGCCGCTCCAAACTCAGGATCAATGGCAGCGAGTCCGTGAATCCGTCGGATTAGCAGGCGATCTTTGGCCCAGAATTCACAGAACACATCGACGAAACATGCCAAGGCTGTGGCCACGTCAGCCTGCTGCATGACGTTCCGCATGCGATGCATTCCCGCTTCGATGGACAGTTCATCGAACAGCGCCTCCAGCAGTCCTGCCCTGCTCCCGAACAGGTTGTAGACGGTTTGGCGAGTCACCCCACCTTGCCGTGCGATCGCTTCCAGGCTGAAGTCACTAAATCCATTGGACTCCAGTTGCGACCGCGACACTCGCAATATTTTAGCGCGCTTACGATTCGAGGCCTCCTGGCGATGCGCTGAGGAATAGGGTCTGGTACAGGAGGAGGAGCTGTCGCGCGGGCTCACACTTCGATCATACATTAATTTGACATGCTGTATAGCAAATTGATAGGCTACTCCCGAGGTTGAGGCAGTGAACCGCGTAGTGGAAGTCGAACGCTCCCCTGCGACCCTGAGCGAACCGCCTGGGTACCCGCGCTGGATCCGAATCAGTTTCTGGGTTTGCATCTTCATCGCGGCGGCCGCGGTCTTGCGGCGCTTGCTGGCCTTGGCGCATCCCTCTCAATCCGGGCCTCCGCAAGTGTTGGCACTCGATGCTGTATTCTCCTCGCACGTTGCGCTCACGCTGGCGCACATTATTCCTTCCTTGATCTTTGTAATGCTGACCCCGTTCATCTACTGGCGCAGCTTTGTAAGCAAACCATGGGTCGAGCGAGTGTTGCTTCCGCTCGGCTTGATGGTGGGTATCACCGCTTACTTGATGAGCAGCCACCCAGTCGGGGGATGGATTGAACGTTCTGCCGTTCTGTTTTTCAATACATTGTTTTTGTATTGTCTATTGCGCGCTTGGCAATTGCGCCTCCGAGACCGCGCTCACTATCTGCGCTGGCTGACGCGCGCCATCGGAATCCTCTTCGGTATTGCAACTACCCGCCCGGTAATGGGCATCTTTTTCGCCACTAGTGCTCTCACCAAGCTCACCCCGAGCCAGTTCTTCGGCATCGCATTCTGGATCGGTTTTTCCATCAACACGGTGGCAATCGAGCTCTGGTTGCGTTCTCGCGCGGGTGCGTTACAAATGACGAAGCTGGCGTTGCGCTAGCCGTAAGCTCGTATCGTGGAAACCCTTCCTGGGCTTAACGCGAGATTACCGTTTGTGAACCTGGACGATTAGCAGACGAAGCGACTGTCCCTTTCCTGCGGTCCGGGGTGTACCTTTGTCATCTGTCCCGCCTCAAACCTCAGGTGTACGTTCTTCGAAGAATCTTATGTCCTCCCCCTCCGAATTTCGCAAGAGCGTGCGCTATCCATTACATCTGCCCGTGACCATCACATCGGGCGACACCCAGATTTCAGCTCGTTCTGAAAACATCAGCAGGGGTGGGATTCTGTTCTCCACGGACCTGATGATTCTGCAAGGTTCTCCGGTTGAGCTGACCGTACACTTCACGCCCTCCATTGCCATGGGAGCGTCGCTCAAAGCGCGTGGAAAGATTCTCCGCGTAGAGCCCACGGTATCGGGCGGGTTCGCTGTGGCTGTCGGCTGTATCGTGCCGTTTCGCATTGCCGCGCCTCATTCGGAATCCTGATTCCGTCAGCGCTTCCTCGCTGGCAGGCATTGTCCGGTATGCCGCCCTGCGGAACACGTCAAAGCTTTTACACTCCGTTCCGCCATACAAAATTTCAGTCTACGTAAGTACAAATCGCATCCCACCGTAGCCACGAAACCGGTGGCTCCAGGGAGGATGACGTTTGATGAGTATCGGGTCGCGAGCGCGGGGGAGCGCCTTAATCTCCCTAGTTTTGATTTTATTCAGCTTGCTGGCTGAAGGTCAGACACGGGCAATCCCTCTCAGTTCGGGCCTGGGCCGTGCAGTCACTTACGAGACGCTCCCGGATGCGCCCACCTCGATCGAAATTCTCCCCGGCTTGCCGTTCGATGAACCGCAGTCGGCTGGAGGACAGAACGCCAATGAACACCGCAATGGCTTCATCGTTCGAAATTTAAAACGCGGACTCGAGGACCAGAAAAGCCTGTATGCCGCACCCTTCAAGCCAAAAAATATCACCGGCCTACTGGCGGTAGATCGCCAGGTCTCGCGTGACACTTCTAAGGATCACGTCGATATCAGTCATAGCATCGCCCTTGGCGCATTGCTGGGTACCAGCGCCGCGGCGGGCGGCATTTGGGCGTATGGCCTCAAAACCGGAAACCGCCATGCTGACGAGACTGGCGAACTTGAATTGGAGTCGCTGGCCAATACTTTTCTGATCTATACGCCCATGCAGTTCATCGCGGGTCGTGAACGTCCCGACGAAGGCACCGGCAATGGGCGCTTCTTGCGTCACGGCAACTTCAACACTTCCTTCCCTGCCGGACATCCCATGTTCACCTGGACCATGGCCACAGTTATAGCGCACGAGTATCCCAAAACGTGGGTGAGGATCCTGGCCTACGGCGCTGCCTCCACGGTTTCCGTCACCCGCCTCACTGGACGCAACCACTTCACCTCCGACATCTGGGTAGGCAGCGTGCTGGGCTATCTGATTGGAACCCATATCTTCCACATGCGCTGCGATCCCAACTTAAGCGAGGCCTGCCACAACACTCGCTAGCGCGACCTTTGGAGCTATAATTCGCTTCCTCGTGACGAAGCTTTCCAGAATCTGCTTGGTGCTCATGCTTGCGCTCGCGTGCGCGAGATTGTTCTCGCAAACTCAAGTTCCGGAGTGGTGCCGAGCCTTGCCGCGGCCAGAATACAGGACGCTGCAGCGAGTTCCCGTGAGCGATGCCTGGTTTGAGGTTTATGAAGTTGCCCGCGGCGTGTTCGCTGTCTACGAGCCACATCAGTTCGAAGAGACGATCAGCTATCTCATCCTTGGCAAAAAGCAGGCTTTGCTTTTCGATACCGGAATGGGCATCAGTGATCTGAAAAAAGTTGTGACAGAGTTAACGCACTTGCCCATCCTCGTGCTCAACTCGCACACCCATAACGATCACGTCGGCAGCAACTGGCAGTTCGAAAGAATTTACGGGATGGACACTGACTTCACCCGTCAGAACGCTCGCGGTTCCAGGGAAGACGCACAGGCTGAGATGGGTGCCGATGAGATCTGCGGCAACCTGCCGACGGGATTCGATCCGAAAAGCTATGCGACTCGACCTTGGAAGATTACGTCCAACACGCACGATGGGGATCGCATAGACCTGGGCGGCCGCCAACTCGAAGTTCTTGCCACGCCCGGTCACACCCCGGATGCGATTTCCCTTTTGGATCGTGCCAATGGCCTGCTCTTCACGGGCGATACGTATTACCCCGCGCCGATTTGGCTGTACCGGCCGGAAACAGATCTGGACGCCTACGCAGCTTCTATTCATCGCTTGGCGGCGCTGGCGCCAGAACTAAAACTGGTTCTCGGGGCTCACAACATCCCGGTGGCCTCGCCCTCCGTGCTGCCTCGATTGGAAGCCGCCTTCGAAGCCGTACGTACCGGCAAGGTCAAACCTCGTCCTGCAGATCCCGGACAAGTGGTGTATCAAGTCGACGAATTCTCTTTTCGCATGCGCGCCCCGCAACCCAAACCCTGAATGTATTGAAGCAGGAAGGAGAATCTTTCGCAGGATGCAGGACGTCAGGCATTTTTCGCTTCCAGGATATTTGGGAGCATCTCACCGAAGGACGCGATCTGCAGACAATTCTGCGGCTGATTCCAGGAAATGGCGAGGCACTCTGTGAAGGGAAAGCTATTGAAGCCCATGCTGATTCTGATTGCCGGACCTTACCGCTCCGGCACCAACGACGATCCAGTCTTGATGCAAAAAAATGTGCAGGAGATGGAGTCTTACGCTCTCCCCATCTTTCGTGCTGGTCACATCCCCATTCTCGGCGAGTGGCTGGCCCTTCCTTTGTTGGAACTCGGCGGATCGAGCAAGATCGGTGATGACATCTTCACCGAGATCTTTCATCCCATCGCGGTCCGCCTTCTGCAGAAATGCGATGCTGTGCTCCGGGTAGGTGGACCTTCCGCAGGTGCCGACGAAATGGTCCGCGTCGGCCAGGAGTTGGGCTTACGCGTCTTCACCGCTTTGGAAAGTATTCCGAAGGTGGAATGAGACTGCGGCCAGTTCCGATGAAGATGACCGCCTGCCCAAGCTGATTTCCATTGCCCGGTATTTGGTCCTGCGCTAGGCTTAAATTGCTCTCGCGATTCTTCCCTCCTCATCCTTTCCTCAGTCATTTTGCAGGCGGTTGCTGCATTGTGTGCCCTAGGCAACGTGGTCAGACCAAGATACCCACAACATATGGGGTTTTCTCTCTTGACCCGTGGCGTAGATCGCCGTTACAGTAGCTGCAATCCATGCCTTCCCTGTCCGTATCGGGGAGGTTTATGTCTGGACGGCCGCAGGCCCGCATCACAGGAGTAAACAGGGTATCCGGCGCGTCCAACCAGCCCGATCGTGCGACCGCGCCCCAGCCAGCGCAGCCGGCCAGCGCCCGATAGATCGGTCCGTCATCGCGTGATGTCCGCATGATGGAGCGTCGAAGGAGTCGAAGTTGCTCAAACTGAAAAAGCTCCAGATTCTCGGCTTCAAGTCCTTTTGTGACCGTACCGAGCTGAAGTTTCCCGGCGAGGGCGTGGCCGCCATCATCGGCCCCAACGGTTGCGGCAAATCGAATATTGCCGACGCCATCTCATGGGTGTTGGGCGAGCAGTCGGCCAAGACCTTGCGCGGCTCGCGAATGGAGGACGTCATTTTCTCCGGGACGCGCGATCGCCAGCCCACCGGCATGGCGGAGGTATCGCTCACCCTGATCGATCCCCAGGAATACGACGGCCCTGACAAGAACGCGCTCACCGAAGTAGAAGTTCACGACGAACTCCCCGAGGAAGACTGGGACGAAGCCGAACTGCGGGCGCACACGGCGGATGAGACGGCAGCGGCCATCGAAGAGGCGCAGCCTGGCAAAGTGGAGGAGGTCGGGGCGAGCACCGAGGCTACGGGTGAATCCGCCAGTGCAGCGACGCTCGTTGACTCGAGCGAAGAGTCCGAGCCGAGCGTAGCGGCGGCGGTGTCTGGGCCTCCGGCTGTTCTTCTGAAGATCCGGCGCCGTAAATTCAACCAGCAGCGATTTCATAGTGGCGAAATCAACGTCACTCGCCGGCTGTTCCGCTCCGGCGACAGCGAGTACCTGCTGAACGGCAAGCTCTGCCGCCTGCGCGATATTCAGGAACTGTTCATGGGCACGGGCCTGGGGCCGGAGTCCTATGCGCTCATCGAGCAGGGCCGCATTGGTCAAATTCTATCCAGCCGGCCCACAGATCGGCGCGCCATCATCGAAGAAGCTGCCGGCGTCACCAGGTTCAAAACCAAGAAGCGTCTGGCCGAAGCGCGGCTGGAAGACGCCAAGCTCAACCTGAACCGGGTGAATGACATTTTCGAGGAAGTCACGCGCCAGATGAACTCGCTCAAGCGGCAGGCCGCAAAGGCCGAACGCTACGCCAAGCTACGCGACGAAATGCGCGCCAAGCTGCGAGTGGTGCTGGCCAGCAAGTTCACCCAACTGGATCAGGAAAGCGCCGAAATCGATGGCCAGCTGAACGCACTTGCGGAGGAGATGCAGCAGCGCAGCGAAGCCGTGCAGCAGCTTGAATCGGAGAACAACGAGCGCACCCAGCGTGGTTACGCCATCGACGGAGAACTGCGGCAGAATCGCGAGCGGCTGAACCAGGTGGCGCTGGAGATCGACCGGAGCGAGGCCCGGCGGCGTACGAATGAAGAACGCTGCGCCGAACTAGTGGCGCGCTCCGCCTCCTCCGACGCCGAGTTGGCGCAGGCCCGAAATCGCTTGGGCGCTCTCGAAGAGGAACTGTCCTCCAACCAGCAGATTCTGGAATCCGCTGCCGCCGATCTGGCGGCCGCACAGCACGATCTCGCGATCTGCCAACAGGATGCATCCTCCGCTGCGGCTGACCTGGCTGCGCTGGAGCGGGAAATCGAGCAGGGCCGCACTTCCATCATGGAAGCCGTCGCTACCACTTCGCAGCTCCGCAATCAATTTACGCAAGCAGAAGAGCGCTTAGCGGCGGTGGATCGGGAGAGCGAGCGCCTGCAAAATGAAATCTCGACCGCCTCCTCGCAAGTGGAAGCCTTTGGAGGACAGCGCGGCCAACTCGCACTCGAGTTCGAAACCGTTTCGCAGCGGGTGCGTGGGCTCACCGCAGAAATCGTGCAGGTCCGCCAATCGCTTGAGAGCAAGCGCCACGACGAGAACGAAGCCAAGCGACAACTGGACGGCTTGCGGGCCGAATTTGCTTCCGCCCTTGGCAAGAAAGGCTCCCTCGAAGCCGTGATCGCCGAGCACGGTTATTCCACCGAGTCCGTGCGACGCCTGTTCCAATCCGGATCTCTGCAGGGCGGCCTCGCACCCGTAGGGGTGCTCGCCGATTTCCTCGAAGTTGAGCCGCAACACGAGCGAGTGGTTGAAGACTTCCTCCGCGACGAACTCAACTACATCGTGGTGAAGTCCTGGGACGCCGCCGATGAAGGTCTGCGTCTGTTACGCAGCGACGTCGACGGCCGCGCCACGTTTCTCGTACACCCGGAAGATTCCCAAGCCAAATTCTCCTTTGTGGTCGACGAGGCTGCCCATTCGGCGCCTCCCGGACAGCCCATCCTCCCCCTGAAAAACACGATTCGAGTGCTCGACGGATTTGGCAAGTCGCTCGAGGTCATCCTGCCCAAGCTTCGGGATGGTTACATCGTCCCTAGCGCGGGTCTGGGGCGGGAGCTTGCCCTGGAAAATCCCGATGCGTTTTTCCTCTCGCAATCTGGCGAGTGTTTCCACAACGTGACGGTTACCGGTGGCAAGCAGCGCGCCGAGGGCCCGCTTTCCATGAAGCGTGAACTGCGGGAGGTCCTCCGCACGCTGGAGGAACTGGAACGCGCTCTGCGCGACGGCGAAGCGAGGGTGATGCTGCTCAGCCGCGAAATCAAGGAACTCACAGCCCTGCTCGACCGAATGGAGGAAGACAAGCGCGAAGCCGAAAAGCAGGCCATGACCTCGGGG
>QIAI01000471.1 GCA_003224995.1 Acidobacteriota bacterium | reverse complement strand
TCCGCGTCCAGAGCGATTTCCAAAGCCCAGACATTTGGACGCCTCCGCATCTCCAGACCACCGGCGATACTCCAATGGGCGCAGCTGTCGAGCAGGGTCTTCAGATGCTCGATGCCCGGAAGCAGGTCTATCGCCAGAGCGGCATTACCTATTATCGCCCGTGGGTGTTCCTGATTACCGATGGCGCTCCTACCGATAGCTGGCGACACGCCGCGTCTCTCGTCCATGATGGCGACAACGATGAACGGAAAAGCTTTTCGTTCTTCGCGGTTGGGGTCGAAGGCGCGAATATGGAAATCCTCGCCCAGATCAGCCGCCGCGAGCCGCTGAAGCTTCAGGGTCTGCGCTTCCGAGACCTGTTTGCATGGCTGTCTAGCTCACTCGGCGGCGTCTCCCGGTCCACCCCCGGAACCCAAGTGCTTCTACCACCGCCGACCGGCCCATCGGGTTGGGCAAGTGTCTGATGTTGGCTGGCGGGTAGCCTACAACTCAGTCGTCGGGACCTCGCACGAGAAGACCGGGCTGCCCTGCCAAGACGCCGGGGGCTGTCGAATTATCCGCGATCCGGTCGGACGGGAACTCTTGCTTGCCATTGCATGTGATGGCGCGGGCAGCGCGTCCCGATCGCGCGATGGGGCGAACCTGACGGTGGACCGGTTTTTCCAGGAATTCGGCGAGGCTGCCAAGCGCTCTGGTTTGGATGAGATCGCAAAGGAATTCGTCCAGGATTGGCTCTCACGCCTCCGTGCGGAAATCAAGGATCGGGCGGATGCTGAGGATCTGAGCGCGCGAGAATTCGCGTGCACGGTGCTGGCTGCGATTATCGGGGAAGATCGAGCCGCGTTCTTCCAGATCGGAGACGGGGCAATGGTGGTCTCAAACCGATCCGAACCAGACGATTACGGTTGGATTTTTTGGCCCCAACACGGCGAGTTTGCTAATGAGACAAACTTCATTACACAGGACAATGCCCTCGACGTATTGGAATTCGAAGCAGAGGACCGGTGTGTGGATGAAATCGCTCTGTTCACCGATGGGATCGAGCGACTCGTTTTAGACCTCACCGAAAAAACAGCACATCCGCCTTTTTTTCGGACGCTGTTCCGTTGGCTCGTAAAGACAGAGCCGACTCCGGTCGAAACCGAAATACAAACTTCTCCAGTGCTCGACCAGTATTTGGGGTCGAAGCAGATCAACGACCGGACCGACGATGACAAAACCCTGATACTCGCCTCGCGTCGCCCGGTCCCAGATCAACAAACCGCTACGGCTGATGCAGACACGGCCACCACTGATTGATTCAACCGGACGCTCGGTTCAGCTCGGCCCTCAGCTTGGTTCTGGTGGCGAGGGGGCCGTTTTCGAGATTCGGGATCGCTCTGATCAAGTCGCTAAGCTCTACCACAAGACCCTCGAACCGGAGAAAGCTGCGAAGATCGCGACGATGGCCAAAGCAGCCAGCGAGCGGCTGCTGAAATTGACGGCATGGCCAACTGAGCCGATCCGCCTAGCGTCTGGGAGCGGAGCCGTCGTTGGGTTCACTATGCCCAAGATCACGGGGCATAAACACGCATTCAGCTTGTATAGCCCAAAGCTTCGCCTTCAAGAATTCCCCAGGGCTAATTGGCCATTCCTAATCCGTAGTGCCGCAAATGCTGCGCGAGCCTTCGCGGTCATCCATGAGAGCGGCCATGTCATCGGCGATGTAAATCACGGAAATCTATTCGTCGGCGATCAAGCGACGGTGCGTCTGATTGATTGCGATTCTTACCAGATCACGCTCAATGGTTCGAGATGGTTTTGTGAAGTTGGGACCCCAACACACCAGCCTCCAGAACTTCAGAATGTCCGCAGTTATAAAGGCAGAATCAGAACCCCGAACCATGACAATTTCGGTCTAGCGGTCATCATTTTCCAAATGCTGTTCATGGCTCGGCATCCGTTCTCTGGCCGGTTTCTCGGAACCGGTGAGATGCCGATGGAACGTGCGATTAGCGAGTATCGCTTTGCATACGGCTCGAATGCGGCTGCCATGCAGATGCAACCACCGCCAGCCAGCCTCGGCCTCAGCGGCGTCACGCGAGATGTCGCGCTCTTGTTCGAACGGGCATTCTCTCGACAAGGATCGCAGCCGAATGGCCGACCGACCGCTCGCGATTGGGTGGCCGCGCTCCAGCATCTTGAAGCCCACCTGAAGAAGTGCTCGGTAAATCCGGCGCACCAGTTTGTCGATAGCCTCGCGAAGTGCCCCTGGTGCGACATCGAAGCGGCAACGGGTGTCCCGCTATTCCAGTTCGTGTTCGTGGGGTCAAGCCAGACACGGTTCACGATTGCGGATTTCTGGGGGAAGGTCACTTCGGTCTGCAATCCTGGCCCCTCGCCCGCGCTCCCTAGTGTAGTGGGCCGGGTTGCACTCGTCGGGGGCAGTAGCCGCATTCATAGCTTGAAGAAGGACATCGAGAAAAAAGCCGCTGACGCCCGGACTCGGTGGCAAAACCTCCAGAACAATTGGACCACCTACACAAGCGCCAAGGATTTTGACGAGCTTTTCGTTGAACTGCAGAATCTACGCACTCAGCATGACCGATTACCGCAAAAGCGGCTTCAAGCGCTGCACCAGCTGGAGGCAAATAGACACAAGCTGCAACTTAACACCTTTTTAGATTCGTGCCGAATATCGCACGCTCGGATCACGGGTGTCGGCGACGCGCGAAAAGCCACGCTTCAATCCTACGGCATTGAGACCGCAGCGGATATCTCGGAGCATCGAGTGCAATTGGTGCCGGGTTTTGGTCCAGTCGCCGCGAAGAACCTTCGGGAATGGCGAGACGAGCAGGAACGACGATTTCGGTTTGATCCCAACAAGGGCGTTGATCAGGCTGCAAAGAACAAGGTTGAACGGGAGATCCTGACCGAGAGGGTCGAGCTAGAACGAAAGCTCAATGAGGCGTTGTCGAAGCTCACGGTGAGCAGCAACCACGTTCTGACGAGGCGTCGAACGCTTCTCGCCCAGGCCGAGCAGGCTGCCACGGATCTGGCCCAGGCAGAGGGCGATCTACGTGTCGCCTCACCGATATCGCCGGTGGTGCCCAACAAATGGTGGATCATGCTGATCAGCGCTGTTGCCGTGGGTGGTCTAATCGGAGTTTCGACAGCGCCTTCGCCGCAGCAAACAACTCCACGGCAACAGCCGATACGCTCACCCGCCGTAGCTCCGGTCCCACCATCCAGGCCGACATTGCCTCCGCACGTTGAAATGGATCCGAAAGGGCAACGGCAACCAGAAGACGGATACGATTGGTCCGATGCAAATCGCACGACGGTCCGTTGGATTTCCGGAAAAGCGTCCTGGAAGAACCACCATGTGGTTGCCTCGGGAACGGAAGGAAAATGGGAACCGGAGGATGGGTATGAATGGACCAACCCAGATCGGCTCGGCGACAAAGCAGTTCGCTGGACACCCGGCAGCCCATCAAGCCGCTACCCAAATGTAGTCGCAGCCACAATGGAAGGTCAGTGGCGACCGGCTGATGCCTACAAATGGGTCGTTAACCCGCACCGACCGGATGATATGCGGGTAATCGCGACCAATGCGTGGCTAGATCAGCTAATCAAACCGTCTGCACCAGCCATGTCCATGCCCTCGCCTG
>QIAI01000470.1 GCA_003224995.1 Acidobacteriota bacterium | reverse complement strand
TGTTGGTCCGCCACACACGGATGGCGTTCGAGCCGCTGTGAGCCCACCAGGAGAGTACAAGGTGGTCGCTGCCGCACCGGCCAAAACTGACAATCTGTGCGTTCGGATCGGAAACCAGAACGGCCGAGTTCTGCCCGTCCTTATCCATCCGCGTAACGCTTCCGCCGTCAGAGAGGAGCAACTTGCCATCCGTGGTCCAATCCAGTTCCCGGGTTCCAGTGGCCTGCGCCAACGCTGGCTCGCCGGAACTGGGAATGGCACCGTTGCCATCGAGCAGCGCGACGGATCGCGTGGATTTCAATTGCACGCTGGCCGCGCTGCTTCCATCGGCCGAGACCGTCAAGGTGATGTACCGATTTGTATCCCGGGTGATGGGTTTGAGCTCTCCTCGTAGCGAAATCAATCCGATTTGCGATTGATCGCCATTGGCGGCTTTGGGCGAGACAATGGCAAGATAGCCTCGATCCCCAGGAAGCGACTTCAAGGAAAACACCTGGTCATTTCTGAGGGAGGCCACGGTTGTGACCTGTTTAGTCGCCAGGTTGAAACTATCCACGTGACCCAGGACATCGCCCCCGGAGGTGTAGCTATATACGATCCTGGAGCCATCGGACGAGAAAGTTATGAAGCTGGGAAAGTTATCGACTAAGGAAGTCGCGTGCAGGACCTTTTCATCGCTGCCGTCAAGATTGGCGGACAATATCTGGTATTTCCCCGGCTCCGGATCGTTGGCCCTCACATACGCCAGGCGGTGACCGTCGGGCGAGAAGGCAAGATCACTGTCCACATCCCGGCTCACCACCTGGGGCGTGCCGCCCAGCACCGGAGACCGAAAAACATCCCACTGGCTTTCTTGAGTATTGGCTGTCCGTTTGAAATATATGTAGTTGCCGTCCGGTGAAAAGATCAACCCGCGGTAGGAGGTCGCCTCGGGAGCAATAACTCGAGTGTCACTGCCTGTCGGAATGTTGCGCAGCCAAAGACTCCGGCGGCCATTGTCGTTCTGCACGTGCAGAATGTACTTTCCATCCGGAGACAGAGCGGCCAGGGTCGCTTTCCCCGTCCGGGTGACCTGCGTGATAGAGAAGTTTTGGAACGGAGCTGGGCCCGAGCGACTTAGAAACTCGTATACCCCGAACCCGGCTGCTGCCAAAAGCACGAGCGCACCTACGCCCGCAAGAATGCTCAGCAACCGGTGCTGTCGAACCACCGCCGTGACATTTGAACTGCTTGCAGGAACTGCTGCAGAGGCTGGCGCGCTTCCGCTGTCTGGCGCAACTGGTGAACGCGAAGCTGAACCTGAAGCTTGCAATGCCGGGTCGGAGCCGGAGGCGGTTTTCCCCGAACCGCTGTCCCGCTGCAGGCGTTTCAAGTCGCTGCGAATCTCAGATGCGTGCTGGTAGCGCAGGTCGCGATCTTTTTCGAGCGCCTTGGCAATAATTTCTTCCAGCCGCTGCAGCACGTCGGGGTTCAACTGCACCACGGGTCGGGGCGCACGATTCAGGATGGCTTCGAAAATTACAGCCGTGGTGTCGCCGCGAAAAGGCACGGCACCGGTTGCCATCTCGTATAAAACAGCGCCGAAAGAAAACAAGTCGGTGCGCGCGTCGAGGTCTTTTCCCTTCGCCTGCTCGGGCGACATATACGCCACGGTGCCAACCGCAGTGCCGGGACTGGTGAGGAAAGCATCGCTGATGGCGGTGCGAGCGCTCAAGCCGACGGTTTGCCCCGAATCGCGGGCTGAAGGCAGTAGCTTGGCCAGGCCGAAGTCGAGAATCTTGGCGTGTCCCCGCTTGGTGATGAAGAGGTTGGCGGGCTTGATATCACGATGGATGATGCCTTCGGCGTGCGCCGCGTCGAGCGCGTCGGCGATTTCGATGGCCACCTGCAGAAGAATTTCTGTCTCCAGCGGGTGGCCCGAGATACGGTGCTTCAGGGTGAGGCCTTCGAGATACTCCATCACGATGAAGGCCTGTTCGTTTTGCTCGTCGATTTCGTGGATGGTGCAGATATTGGGATGGTTGAGCGCGGAGGCGGCGCGGGCCTCGCGTTGAAAACGCTCGAGCGCCTGTGCATTCGAGGCGACTTCCTGGGGCAGGAATTTCAGGGCGACGAAGCGTCCTAGCTTGATATCTTCGGCCTTGTAGACGACGCCCATGCCACCGCCACCGAGTTTGTCGACGATGCGATAGTGCGAGATGGTTTGGCCGATCATAAGGAGAATCGGGGATCGCAGAAAATCTTATGGTGGGCGGAGACTTGTGCCGTTCCCTGCTGGGACTTCAAATATCCCGTCGGTTTTCCCCCGCACTCACGTGCGGGGCTAATTTGTGGCGTCGCAGCGCAACTGGGTACGCTGGCAGACAGGTCATTGGTTGCCGCGCGGGTCGACGGGCGGGACGCCCATCGCTCCATGGATTATTTTTGCGGTTGGTCGCGTTGGGCCAGGAACTGATCCTGGCATTGCTTGGCCTGGGCAAGAACGGCTGGGTATTCGGTGGACTTGCGGAAGTTAGCTAGCAGCGGATCGGACTGCATGTTCTCGTAACCGCAAAAGCCGCTGGTGATGGCCGATTTCATGAGGCGGGCAGTAAATGCGTTTCCTCGACACGCGTTGTAGTGCACCGCAGAAGAGAACCTGGGTTCGGGATCATGGAAGGCAAGCACATCCTTTTCCGCCTGCGCCCAAAGTTGCTCGGCATCGGGAGGTCGAGGATTGGAGTAGCAGGCTGCCAAAGCCCGGGAATGGAAGAAGGAACTTTCTGGAAGGCGGCGCAGTTGCTCCAACGCGTCCTGGGTCCTTCCCTCCCGCAGCAGGGCATGGACTTCCACATTGTTGGACCACTCGGAGCCGGCGTCGAGTTTCAGGAAGGCTAATTGCCAGGATCGAGCCGCATGGCAGACTGGCATTCCTGTGCGGCCTCGCGCAGCAAGCCGGCGTAGCGCAAGACGTAGGACAGGGTGAAATGCGCGAAACCACTCTGCGGACGCTTGTCGATCATGGCCTTGGCTTCCTGGTAAGCCAGAGGAAGTTTGCCAGAATCGGCATCCAGGCTGACGATTTGTTGGGCCGCGTCCTCGAGATTGGGATCGAGCGCGAGCGCGCGCCGCAGGGCAGGCTCGGTGCGCGACATCGAACCGTTCGATCCGGGACTGTATTCTTCGTCGTAGTAGTAACGTTTGCCAAGCGCCGACCAGCCCGGAGCGAACGATGGGTCGAGCCCGACGGAGCGCTCGAGCATGCGGATGGCGTCTCGGTTCTGATCGCCGTCGTGTGAAAGAGCGACGCTTCGCAGGTAGAGGTCGTAGGCTTCTTCATTGCTAGGACGGGTTCCGTTCTCCCCGGCGGAAGTGCTCGCACCCAACGCCGGGATCAGCCCGTGTCGTACCTGGCTGGTGACCTGCTCGCGCATGGTGACCAAGTCCTCGGAAGG
The DNA here is from genome assembly GCA_003224995.1 of Acidobacteriota bacterium. Classification (GTDB taxonomy): domain Bacteria; phylum Acidobacteriota; class Terriglobia; order Terriglobales; family Acidobacteriaceae; genus Gp1-AA133. The sequence continues at coordinate 268 of QIAI01000470.1, read as the reverse complement.
AACATTCATGGTGTCCTGCCAGAGCAGGCGGTCGTCGGCAACTTCGACGGCTTCGAGGGTCAGCTGAAGCTGATCGCGAACTTTCTGATAGTGTCCGGTGACGATGCGCCCTACGTGCATATCTTTTCCCGCCTGCTGCAGGTCTACTCCGGGATTCACATATTTGCTGGTGGTGGCGAACGGCCGGATGGACAACGTACGCACGGCGCTCAGGGTTGTGGCGATCTCATCGGGCAATGCCATGCGCAGAAAATCCGCGTCTTTATCA
>QIAI01000469.1:2581-4032 GCA_003224995.1 Acidobacteriota bacterium | reverse complement strand
TCCCTACGAACTCAGCGCAGCTTCACGGTGGGCGTGATGGTGCCGGAAGTCAGTGAAGGCTACGCGACCATGCTGTTGAGCGGGATCGAAGATTATCTGCTGCAGGAAGGATATTTTTATTTTGTGGTCAGTCACCGGCATAAGGCGGACTTAATTGAGGAGTATCCGCTGCTGTTGCGTGAGCGGTCGATTGACGGGCTGATCGCAGTGGACACGCCGTCACCGCTCGAGCAGTTAGCGATGCCGGTGGTGAAGGTTTCCGGGAATGACGTGCATCGTGGGCGGGCCGTGACTCATATTGTGCTCGACCATAGCAAGGCGGCGGATCTGGCACTCAATCATCTGGTGGATCTGGGGCATCGCCGGATTGCGGTGATTAAAGGACAGGATTTCAGTTCGGATACGGAGATCCGCTGGAATGCGATTCGGGAAGTGGCGCAGCAACTGAGGTTGAAACTGCCTGTGCAGCTGATTACGCAACTGGTGGGAGACTCCGCGTCGCCGGAACTGGGCTACACAGTGACGAATTCAATGATCTGTCGGCAATTGGAGCGGTGCAGGCGATCAAAGACGCGGGATTACGAGTGCCGGAGGATATCTCGGTGATTGGGTTCGATGATATTCAGAGTGCAGGCTTCCAGTCCCCGGCTTTGACGACGATTCGCCAGCCCTTGCGCAAGATGGGATTGGTGGCGGCGGAGAGCCTGCTTCGCAGGATCAGCGGAATGGGAAAGGATGTACCGCCTGTGATTCGAGTGGAACCTCAACTGGTGGTGCGCGGGACTACGGCGGCTTGCAGGATTGGGTCGACTTCCGGTCGGAGGCGTTGATTCATCACGAAAGCGTATTCGCTCTGAAAGGTGTTGTCTAGAGCAGACGTTCACCACACAAAAGCCTTTAAGCGCAGAGTTCGCTGAGGACGGACGCGGAGAGCGCGGAGAGTTTCGGTACCATTCTCAACTGAATCGGTTTAGTAGAGCATGCGACACCTACTGGAAGCAAGTATTCCCGCAAGAACGGTTTGCCTGATGGTCCTTCTGCTGTGCAGGTCGGGCCTTCTGCCGACGCGCGCGGATGTATGCGCGGCACAAGAAATCCAGAACGTCATTGTCGATGCTTCGGCGGAAGCTCATCCATTCCCACATTTCTGGGAAACGACTCTTGGGTCGGGTCGCGCCATACTGGGGCTGAGAGAAAGTTATCGCAACGATATTCGTGAGGTAAAGAAGGCGACCGATTTTCAATACGTGCGATTTCATGCCATTTTTCATGATGAATTGGGTGTGTACGACGAAGACAAAGCGGGGAATGCGGTTTACAACTTCTCCTATGTCGACCAGGTTTATGACGGACTATTGGAAAATGGCATCCGGCCGTTTGTCGAGATCAGCTTTATGCCAAGGAAACTGGCGGCGCGGGAAGCGACTCACCCGTTCTGGTACAAGCAGAGC
>QIAI01000469.1:0-2492 GCA_003224995.1 Acidobacteriota bacterium | reverse complement strand
TGGTATTTCGAGGTTTGGAACGAACCGAACATTGATTTCTGGGCAGGAGAACCGAAGCAGGAAGCTTACTTCGAGCTGTACGACCACACAGCGCGGGCGCTGAAAGCAGTGAGTTCACGGTTGCGGGTGGGCGGCCCGGCGACGGCGGCGGCAGATTGGGTGGATGCGTTCGTGGCACATTGCGACCAGCAGAATGGGCCGGTGGATTTTGTGTCTTCGCATGGATATGCGGACGATACGGTGGAGAATCTTTTTCATACACACGAAAATATTCCAATGGATCAGCGAGTGTGCCGGGCGATCGGAAAGGTGCATGATCAGATTGCGGCTTCGCCGCTTCCGGGGCTGCCGCTGATGTGGACGGAATGGAATGTGCCATCCTTTGGGGAGCTAAAGGCTCGGGACACGATCTATGTGGGAGCGGCGCTGGCGGACGATGTGCGGCAGTGTGATGGACTGGTGGACATGCTTTCATATTGGACGTTCGACGATGTGTTCGAAGAAACGGGTCCAGTGAAGGAACCGTTCTATGGTGGGTTTGGGTTGATTGCCGCGGGCGGGATCAAGAAGCCGAGCTATTACGGATACGCGTTGTTGCACAAGCTTGGGTCGGAGAGGATCGCGAACGCGGCGAAGAATGTGATCGTGACCCGACGCGCAGATGGGAGTTTGGTGGTGGCACTTTGGAATTTGGTGGATCCGGATCAGCATGGGTTGAATCGGAAGATGAGTCTTGAGTTTCGCGGAGTGAAGAGGCCAGGCGAGGTGATGATCAGCCGGGTCGATGAGCAGCACGGAAATACGCTGGCAAGTTATGAGCGTATGGGGAAGCCGCGCTACCCGACGCAGGCGCAGATTCGGCAGTTGAATTCGGAATCTGCCTTGCCGCCTGCGGAGAAGAGGTCTCTCCACGACGGGAGAATTGCGCTCGAGATTCCCCCGAACGGCCTGGTGTTGCTGGAAATTCGCTAGACGCAGCTAGGGCTTGGCACTCTGCTTGAGCGCTTGGGCACGCTGGCGCTCGCTGGCGGCGCTCTGGGCATCACCGAGCTGGTCGAGATTATCGGCGAGGAAGGCGTGGGGTTCGAAATTATCAGGGTCGAGAGTTGCCGCTTTTTTCAGGTATGGGAGCGCTTCGTCGGGACGGTGCTGCAGGCTCAGGATACGGCCGAGGAGCAAATTGGCGCGGAAGTGGTCGGGATTGAGTTCGAGCACGGTGTGCAGTAAATCGACTGCTTCGGGGACATGCTGAGTGCGCGCGTAAACTGACGCGAGGGAGAATTGGGCATCGGGCCACTTGGGACGCTTCTTGGCGACGAATTCGAAGTACGGGACGGAATCCTTCCAGGCGCCGGTTTCGAAGAGAGCGAGGCCGAGCTCGTACTGCGGCTCGACGGAATCGGGCAATAACGCTACCGCTTTTTTCAGAGCAACAATGGCTTCGGGATAGCGCTTGACTCGCGCGAGCGCGATGCCGAATTGTGCCTGGGCGGCGGTGATGTTGGGGCTGTCGTCGAGCACGCGCTGGAGAAGCGGGATGGCTTCGCGATAGCGGCCGTCTTCGACAGCAATCATGCCGGTATGAAGGATGTTGGAGATCTCGATCTTGTCTTTGGGGTCGGCGCCCTGGAGCGGATCGGGTGAGGTGGCGGCAGAACTGGAGCCGGCATAGCCAAGGGCGGAGAGTTTCTCACTTTGCTCGGCGGTGAGGGCCAGGTCCGGCTTGTTGTCACGAGAGCTGCTGGTTTTGTCGCGAAGATCGTTGAGCTGAGAAAGCAGTGTGCTCGCGACCGCGGGAGAGGACGAGGCGAGATTGCGTTCGGCTTTCGCATCTTGCGATGCGTCGTAGAGTTCAGGCTGCGGGGCACGGATGTAGAGGTACTTGCTCGAGCGAAGCGCACGCAGTGCAGCCCATCCGAAAGCGAGCATGGCCCCCGGATTCGATCGCGGCTTCGATTTCTTCGATGCCGGCTTTCATCCCAAAAGTGGTTCCGGCGAAGACCGCTACCATACCGTCGAGCGCCGTGCCGGCGATGTCGTGCAACACGCTATTACCTGGCTCACCAAAAATCATCCCTCGCCCTTCTTCCTCTGGGTCCACCTCTATGACCCGCACGCGCCCTACGATCCGCCGCCGCCCTACGACACCCGTTTCAAAGACCCCTACGATGGAGAAGTCGCCTACGCTGACGCCTCTCTCGGAAAGTTGTTCGCCTACCTGAAGCAGCACGGACTTTACGATCGTTCCCTGATCATGCTCATGTCCGATCACGGCGAATCCCTCGGAGCCCATGGTGAAGCCATGCACGGCATCTTTCTTTACGACGAAACCATCCACGTTCCGCTGCTCTTCAAACTTCCCAGCGCCCTGCTCGCCGGACGCCGCGTCTCCACTCGCGTGCGCCTCATCGACGTTGCCCCCACCCTCCTCAGCATGCTCAGCCTTCCTCTCCCGCCAACCTTCCAAGGAGAGTCGCTGGTGCCATTGATGA
>QIAI01000589.1 GCA_003224995.1 Acidobacteriota bacterium | reverse complement strand
TTATGGAGTGGGCCGAGTTGCAGTGTCTGCATTCGCGAGCACCGAAACGCTGAAGGTGGGGAACGGCATGGCGGGAAAAGGTCTTTAGGTCTGTGGCGGGTCCGTGAAATATGGGGTCCTTCGACTCCGTTCGGCTGGCGCCTCACTCCGCTCAGGATGACACGGCAATGGGTTCGGCTGGCGCCTCACTTCGCTCAGGATGACAGGCGTGGGTTCGGCTGGCGCCTCACTTCGCTCAAGAGGACAGGCGAGGGCGTCTGTCGCCACGCGAGTCTGGTTATTCAACCGTGACGGACTTGGCAAGGTTTCTGGGCTGATCCACGTCACATCCTCGGCGGACTGCGATGTGATAGGCGAGCAGTTGCAGCGGGACGATTTCGAGAATCGGCGCCAGTTCTTCGGGCGCGGGCGGCACATAGATCACGTGGTCGGCGGCTTCTTTGATTTCTTCGTCGCCTTCGGTTGCGAGAGCGATGACCTGCCCGGAGCGGGCCTTGACTTCTTTCAAGTTCGACATCGTCTTCTCGTAGCGCACCACGGAGAGCGGGTCGTTGGGATCGCGTGTCGCGATGATGACCACGGGAAGATTTTCATCAATCAGCGCGTTGGGACCGTGCTTCATTTCGCCTGCGGGATAACCTTCAGCGTGGATGTAGGAAACCTCTTTCAGCTTGAGCGCGCCTTCAAGAGCGATCGGGTAGTGAATGCCGCGGCCCAGGAAAAGAAAATCCTGCGCGCGCGAATATAACTTGGCCAGCTCTTCGCAAGCTTCCTCGTGGGTCAGGATCTGCTCCAACTTGCCGGGCAGGCGCGTGAGTTCGTGCACTTCCGCTTTAGATTGTTCGGGAGTGATGGTTCCGCGTACCTGGCCGAGATAGAGCGCGAACAAATAGAGAGCGGTCAGCTGCGCAGTGAAGGCCTTGGTGGAAGCGACGCCGATCTCTGGGCCGGCATGGGTGTAAATGGTGCCTTGCGCCTCGCGGGTGACCATCGAACCCACGACGTTGCAGATGGCCAGCGTCTTGGAGCCTTTGGTTTTGGCTTCGCGTTGCGCGGCGATGGTGTCGGCCGTCTCGCCAGATTGGGTAATCAGAAGCGTGATGGTGTCATTGGGGATGATGGGGTCGCGATAGCGCCATTCGCTGGCATAGTCGACTTCGACTGGAATTCTCGCCAGGCTCTCGATCATGAACTTGCCCGCTTGCCCGGCATGCCAACTGGTGCCGCAAGCGGCAATATTGATCTTCTTTGCGGCGCGGAAATCGGATTCGGTAATTGCCATTTCCTCGAGGAAAATGTGGCCGGTATCTTGTGAGACTCGCCCCAAGGTGGTATCGCGTACGGAGCGGGGCTGCTCGTAAATCTCTTTCAGCATGAAATGCTTGAACCCGCCCTTTTCGGCCATGATCGGGTCCCAAGTGACATGCTGCACCTGCCGCTCGACGGGATTGCCATCGAAGTCGGTTAACTTCACGCCTTCTGGAGTAATGACAGCGAGATCGCCGTCTGCGAGGAAGAAAAGATCGCGCGTGTGGTAAAGGATCGCGGGAACATCCGAGGCGACAAAATATTCGTCCTTGCCCAAGCCGATGACGGCGGGCGGACCATTCCGCGCGGAAACAATCTTGTTGGGCTTATCAACGGCAATGACACTGAGCGCGAAGACGCCGGTCAACTCCTTGACGGCTTTGCGAACCGCTTCCTCAAGCGCCGGGCGATGACCATTTCCGGATTTATAAAAATGCTTTTCGATCAGGTGGGCGATGATTTCCGTGTCAGTTTCAGTGGTGAACTTGTGGCCTTCTTCGATCAGCTTCTTCTTAAGAGACAGGTAATTTTCAACGATGCCGTTGTGGACCACGACGATCTTACCCGTGCAATCGCGATGGGGATGAGCGTTCTCTTCACTGGGGCGGCCGTGGGTGGCCCAACGCGTGTGCCCGATGCCGTACGTACCATCGAGCGGCTTGGAACGGATGACCTCTTCGAGGTTGCGCAACTTACCTTCAGCGCGGCGAATCTGCAAGCCTTCGCCATTGCCCGCGACGGCGATTCCAGCGGAATCGTAGCCGCGATATTCCAGCCGGCGGAGGCCGTCAATGATGACTGGAACAACCTGCTTCTTTCCCACGTAGCCGACAATGCCGCACATGCTGGATGAACTCCTTAAGTTCCCGAAACAGGCTGGGCCGATCTGAATTCAAGCACAGCCCAAGCGAGTCGGAACCGGGAAGCTAG
>QIAI01000588.1 GCA_003224995.1 Acidobacteriota bacterium | reverse complement strand
CTTGGGCCAGTATCCCCGGATCAAATCTCGCAAGCTCAAGCCGCGTCGTCGAACGCCGTACCCGATAAAGGCAAGCACCATCCATTGCGTGACAATCACGAATACGTAGCCGAGCACCTTTCCGTGTTGAGCGGCAACCGGGGACAGGGTATGGGAATAGGCGCTCAGACCCGAAAAGAATAAAAGGAGCAGCAGCAAGGCGAGGGTGTGCCAGGGCGGAGCAATTTCGCGAGGCCCCGGGCATGGGTGGGTTTCGGGAGCTGATTTTGAATCGAGCACGGCGATTGAGAGGAACGATGGAATTGTACAGGGCTTTCGACTGCGCTCAGCAGCTATCAGCCATCAGCGCTCAGCTCTCGGCGCTCAGGTATCAGTATCACTTCTCTGGGCTAAGCGGCATCGTTCTCCCTTCCGGCTGCTAAAATGGGCGTCTACGCTTATGTTTGAGAATCTCCAGGAAAAACTGCAACGCGCGTTCAAGTCCTTGCGCGGCCAAGCCACGCTTACCCCGGAAAACATCCAGGAGGCGCTGCGCGAGATCCGGCTGGCGCTGCTGGAAGCCGACGTTAACTTCAAGGTGGTCAAGCTGCTCATTGACCAGATCCAGGCAAAGGCCGTGGGGCAGGAAGTGTTGACGGCGCTTTCCCCGGGCGAGCAGGTCATCAAGATTGTGCGCGACGAAATGGTCGCGGTGCTGGGCAAGGACACGGCCAAGCTCAAGTTCGCCTCGCAGCCGCCCACGGTCGTGCTCATGGCGGGGCTGCAGGGCTCGGGCAAGACCACCACCTCGGGCAAACTCGCAAACTGGTTGAAGAATGGCGGGCATCGGCCGTTGCTGGTCTCGGTGGACGTGTATCGTCCCGCGGCCCGGCAGCAATTGAAAGTTGTAGCTCAGGCGATCAAGGCCAACATTTACGAAGGTGAAGTAACTGAGGCAAACACCGCGACGGTCGAGCGCCTGGTGAAAGAAGCGCGGCGGGAGGCGATTAACTCTGGCAGCGACGTGCTCATCGTCGATACCGCGGGCCGTCTACACATCGACGATCAGTTAATGGAGGAAATGCAGTCGCTGAAACAGCTGCTGAATCCTTCCGAGATTCTGTTTGTCGCGGACGCCATGACCGGGCAAGACGCGGTTCGCTCGGCGGATGAGTTTCATAAGAAACTCACGTTGACCGGCGTGGTGCTGACCAAGATGGATGGCGATGCCCGCGGCGGCGCAGCACTTTCAATCCGCCAGGTCACGGGGCAGCCCATCAAATTTATTGGCGTGGGTGAAAAGTACGACGCGCTCGAGCCGTTCCATCCCGACCGCATCGTGTCGCGCATTCTGGGCATGGGCGATATTCTGTCGCTGATCGAGAAAGCCGAGCAGCAGATCGACAAAAAGAAGGCCGAAGAGATGGCCACGCGTGCGCTCGCCGGGGATGGCTTCTCGCTGGAAGATTTCCGCGATCAATTGCGGCAAGTGAAGAAAATGGGATCGATCCAGAGCCTGATGGGTATGCTGCCGTCGATTGGACCGTTCAGCGGTCTACAGAAGGCCGCTGACAAAGTGGATGAGAAGCAGGTGAATCGCGTGGAAGCCATCATCAACTCGATGACGGCGCACGAGCGGAATCATCATGAAGTGATCAATGGCAGCCGGCGGAAGCGCATTGCGCGCGGGTCCGGCACCACCGTGCAGGAAGTCAACAACCTGCTTCGCCAGTACGCGCAGATGAAGAAGATGTTCAAAGACATGGGTAAACCGAGTTTTGCGCGGCGGCTGGCGGGAATGCGGATGCCGAAGATGTAGTCGTCGGCTAACAGTGCGTCGTTGGTCGTTGGCAACAACTCGATGCGCTTACGCGACATTTTTGTCTCGCCGCACGGCTGGGGAAGATCCGGTATTGTGCTCACATTTGTTCGGATTTCACGTCTGATTCCTGTTTCAGTCCCTAGTTGAGTCCTGTTTTTCAATCGTCAACAGAATCGAGGATGCCATGCATCGTTCCTTTTGTCTTGGGTTGGCGGCTTTAGTCTGTGTGTGCGGTTTGAAGTTGGGCGGGCGCGCGCAGGACAAACCTGCGGAGAAGGTGTCAGCGACGGCACCGTCGTCGGGGCCGCGCGCGGAATTTCTGAATGAGCTGAAGGGCGAGGAAGGAAAGTTTTTGCGGCTCGCCGAGGCCACGCCTGGAGAGAAATACACGTGGCGCCCTGCGCCCGACGTTCGCTCCATCGCCGAAGTCTATTTGCACGTGGCCGCCGCTAACTACAACCTCCCGCATTTGAGTGGCACGCCTCCGCCACAAGGCTTTCAGGCGAAGGGTTTCGATAAGACGACCACCGACAAGGCGAAAGTGATCCAGACGCCGCAGGATTCCTTCGACTTCATGCGAAAGGCAGTGCTCAACATGCCGGACGCGGACCTGGAGAAGCAACTGGATTGGTTCGGAGGAAAGAACACGGAGCGCGGCGTCCTGCTGTTCATCATGCGGCACATGGGAGAGCATCTGGGACAATC
>QIAI01000587.1 GCA_003224995.1 Acidobacteriota bacterium | reverse complement strand
TGGCCGGCCCCTTGCGGTTTGGCTCGTCCCACAAATCCGTAGATCGCAAGAATCACCAAAAGCGCGCCCAGTACGATGAGAACGACTTTCGCGGGCGGCAACTTGCGTTCCGCCGTCGCCATATCTTGCGTCACATTCACGCCCACTCCCGGCCCCAGATCGAGCCCGGGTGGCTTTGTGCTATCCGGATCAGGGGTGGAAGATGAGGTGGGAACCGCTGGGCTGGACGGAGGCTTGGGGGTTTCTTCAGGCATGGCAGTCTCGATCGCGATTTTACGCGTAGCGGGGCACAAAACTCCAACCAGCCGACTGCGATGAGCGGCAGACCAAAATCTCGGGTTTGTGCTGAGTAAAAATAAGGCAGTCGCTCCTTCCGAACCGAACTGCATTCGATGCGGCGTGCCCGAGTGACTTGAATCACATCTTCACGTAACAAACATCACAGCGCCCTCGGTCACATTTTTGTACAAGCAGAGGAGCGCGGCAGCAGTCCCCCCAGGCCCCCTGTCTGATGCGGCGTGATTCCCAGGGCCCAGTTCGACCACAGTGCGGCAGGAGTGCGTTAGGCATCGGGCGAAGCCCTGTCCTTAAGCCCTCCTGCAGAGTAGACAATTTGGAACGCTCGGAACTCGGCAGTGTCTGGTCCAGCTATGGGGTGCTTCCGATCCGGGCGGTGTAACGGTTCGCCAGCAGGAGCGCCATTTCGTCGTGCCCTCCAGCTAGCGTGATCCGATTGCCTCAACGGCCACGACACTCGCAGGTTTGCGCGAGGGCGGGAGAGGACTGTTTGGACACACCAACACGCAGCTCGGAGACTACATGTCAAACAACAGACGAGACTTCCTGAAGAAAGCAGCACTGGCAGGCGCGGGAGCGGCCTTGTATCACACGGCCGGAAAAGGACGCGCCTGGGCCTTTGCCCAGAGTCCAACCCGTATTCGCAAATTCGTTACCTCTCTGCCCGGGCTTGGACCATCGGCGCAGAACGAGATCGGCCAGTACCTTCCGCTGGCCACCAAACATACGATCAACTTTGCCGGACGACCCACCGATCTCTACAACGTTGCCGTAACCCAGTTCAGCGAGTGGATGCATCCGGACCTGCCCGGGAAAACAAACTTCTTCGGCTACACGGACGTATCCACGTTCGATCAGAAATATCTCGCGGGAGCGATTGTCGCCAAACGCGGTACCCCGGTGCTTTTAGCGGTCACGAACCAGCTGCCGGAGCGGCATATTCTGCCGGTCGATCCGACCATGATGGCGGGAGAAAACGGACTCACGGTTGGAGATTTTCCAACCAATCGCATCGCGACCCATCTGCATGGCGGCGCCACTCCCTGGTTTAGTGACGGTACCCCTTTTCAATGGTTCACGCCTTCCGGCAGGCACGGCGCCAGCTTCATGAACGTTCCCGGGTTTCCCGCTCTTCCAGGGACCGGGACCTACTACTACCCGAACGATCAAAGCGCGCGCCTGGCCTGGTATCACGACCATGCGATCGGCATCACCCGGCTGAACGCGTATGCAGGCATCGCCTCGGCGTACATCATTACCGACGATTTCGAAGGCGCACTAGTAAATGCGGGACTGCTGCCCGACTTGATTGGCATTCCATTGATCATCCAGGACAAAGGTTTCGTTCCGAAACATATCTTTGAGTTAGATCCCAGCTGGCGTTGGGGAGATCCGGGCGACCTTTGGTATCCCCATAAGTACGAAGTCACCACTTTCCGAGATGGAGCGGAGAACCCGCGCGGCCGATGGGATTGGGGGCCGACAGTGGATCCACCCTCGAGCGGAACGATGCCGCTGCCCAGGACTTCGGTAATCCCCGAGGCATTCTTCGACACTATCGTGATCAACGGCGGCCTCTATCCGAAAGTCAGCGTGGCTCCCAAGCGGGTACGTTTCCGCTTGCTGAATGGATCACAAGCCCGCTTTTACCATCTCAACCTCTACCCCGAGGCTGTGGCAAATCCCGGGGAAGCCAGAGTCGGCACTCCTGGTCCAGTGATGTATCAGGTCGGATCTGAGGGAGGTTTCCTTCCGGTGGTAGCCATCCACGATAACGCGACGCCCATTCCGTTGGATCCAAGCGATCCATCGGATAACACGGCGGTCGCGGATGGACCCTTCAACTTGCTGCTGGCTCCCGCCGAACGTGCCGATGTTGTGATTGACTTCAACGGCGTGCCGGCTGGGTCAAGTTTCATCCTGTACAACGATGCTCCGGCCCCTTTTCCCGGCGGAGAAGCAGTGAATGAGTACTTCACGGGAGATCCGGATCAGCAACAATCCGGCGGTGCGCCTACGACCGCGTTTGGCCACGGACCGAATACCCGCACCCTGTTGAAGATCGTGGTCGGAGCGGGTAATGGCGACAGCGTCCCCACCCATACCTGGCTCGCACACCTCAACACTCAGCTAAGGACCGGATTCCTGAACGGAAGCCAGCCCGGCTTGCTCTTCCATGACGGCGATCCGTCGTCGCCGGCATTTCCGTTCCTG
>QIAI01000586.1 GCA_003224995.1 Acidobacteriota bacterium | reverse complement strand
GGCACGAATCGTCTCAATCCGCGCCTTGGGCATGCCGACACCGGTGAGGTCCGCGGTCGCCAGCACTTCGGGTGTGGGAAATAAATGCGTAAGCGTGCCGGCATTGGCGATGGGCTTGCCGAAGGTACGCACCAGCGCGCCCGCCAGTGTGGTCGCGCCCTTCACGGTGATCTGCTGCCCCAGAATGGCGCGGATGGCCAGTTCAAAGCCGCTCCAGCAACCGGGCACCCGCAATCCCGGTTCAGCGTTCACCCGCTCAGCCAGAATCGGGTCTTTGAGATGGGGAGCGATGGCCGCGCAATCCGCATTGAGATCGAACATTGCCCGAATGCGCTCCACGATGAGAAAGAGCGAGCGCGGATCTCCGAATTGCACCCGAGCCAGCAGCGCATCGTTGGCCGCGTCCAGTGAGACCTCGATCGTGCCATAACTTCCATTCGCCGAGATGGTCTGGAGGTATCTTCCGTCCTGCACCGCCTCAACGCCCGGGGTCGCGCGAGCCGCAAGAAAGCGCAGCATTCCGTGCCAGCTGTAGGGTGGCCGGTAACGCAGCCGGAATACGTAATGATTTTCGGCCCGCGGGGCCGCCAGGCGAGCAAGATGACGAATCTGCGTCGGAGTGCGCCGGTAGATTCTGCGAATGGCCGCATTGAATCGACGGACGCAACCGAAGCCGGAAGCCAGCGCCACTTCGCCCATCGGCAGCTTGGTTTCGTCGATCAGTTTTTTGGCGAAGTGCAAGCGTCGAGTTTGCGCCACCGCGCTGGGCGTGGCTCCGAGATGCTGCACGAAGAGCCTCCGCAAATGGCGCGAACCTACTCCTAAACGCTCCGCCAGGCTTTCCACTCCACCGTCCTCAAGGCCGCTTTCGGCAATCAACCGCAGGGCACGCGAGACCGTGTTCGGGGTTCCCAGCCAGGCCGGCGTCCCCGGGGAACACTCGGGACGGCAGCGCAAGCACGGACGGAATCCGGCTTCGGCAGCCGCGGCGGCAGTCGCAAAATAACGGACATTCTTCTCCTTCGCGGTAGGCGCCGGACAGATCGAGCGGCAATAAACCCGGCTGCCCAGCACCCCAATAAAGAATTTGCCGTCAAAGCGCGGGTCTCGCGAGAGGCGAGCCCGCGAGCAAACTTGCAGATCCAGTTCCATGCTGTAGGTCATGATAGCCGCTTGCAGGGTGTGGATTGGACGTTTTCGGACGAGGCTCGAATTTGTGGGTTCGCTCTCCAAATTGTCAGAAGGGAGATGAGTCGGTGCATTTTGCCGATTCACGTCCGCAAGTGTCCAACCCGGACTGCGGGACGCTTTAGGATGAAACACTCGAGTGCCGTTAGTGCCATCCTCATGAGCGATCGCATTCGAAACTGCGTGGAGTGTCCCAGGTGCCGAACCTGGTATGTCTTCGCTTCCAGTCCATACCGCAACGGCTCGATTTTGGTGCCGACGGTTCCCGGCTCATCCGAGGAATACGTCCTGTATTGTTCCTGTGCGCGGCCACCTTGTGCGAGTCGCTGGCGCTGGGGTGATGTGAGGGCGTGCGTAATCTCGACGTCGGCACATGACCGCGGCTATGGAACGGCGGAGGAGATCGCCGTGACTGTGCGCAGGCGGAGTCGCCGCAGATAAGAACGTCATTGGCGTTACTTAAAGGGGCCCCCTTCACAATGAACGAGATCCCTTCATTCCAGCCTGCTTCGTATCTATGCAGCATTTCTGCAGGCGATCACGCTTGCCGCCCATCAACCAGCCTGGGGATTCGCAGACCAGCTCACATCCGCGGCTGGTGAGGACGCGCAACATCCTCAATGGGATTTCTGGATGGGTCTGATTTCGATTATCCCAGCACGAGAGTCGCGCAAGTTCGCCTCGATCGCATCCTGGATGGGTGCGTCCTGCGCGGTCCCCACTCGATTACGACAGAGCTTTCAACCGCGAAGGACACGCGAAGCCGCGAGAAAGTTTTAAATCGCAGGGATCGCAGAGAAAATCCGCAGAGTTCCGGCCGATCCACCGGGCCACACAGGGTAGTCGAGGCAGCGGCGGAGATTCGCGGCTATCGCTTGCGGGCGAATGCGCTGGAGTGGAACTCAATGACCTCGGCCAAGTGCGAGAGGAAGTAGGTCATGCTGTGGCCGCCGGAATAGGGGTGGTATTCGTGGGCGATGCCCAGGGAGGTGAGTTGCTTGTCGAGCGCGGCGGCGCCCGTTTCGAAGCCGAAGTCATCGCTCTGCCCGCAATTGAAGTAGATGGCGGTCGTCTTCAGGGCATTTTTATTCTTTTTGAGCAGGGTGAATGGATCGTTGGCCTTCCAATGCGAGATGTTGATGGGGTCGCCGATCAAGGGAGCGAGGGCTTCGGCAGCTTCCGGCCGGCCTAACTGGTTGAGCTCTTCCGGAGAGTCGACAATCAAGGCTGGGCTCTGGGCGCTCACCGCTGAAAACAGCTCCGGATAGGCAAAGGCAAAACGAAGTGCGCCGAAGCCTCCCATGGAAATTCCAGTAATGGCTCGTATAAGGCATGAACTCACGCAGGAAGAAATCGCTGTAGCGCTGCTCGCCGTCCGCAGAGTTGATGTAGAAGCTGGCGCCGCCTTCCGGGGCGACGATCAGGAAGTCGCCGATCTTGCCGTGCTCCCGCAGGTCTTCGATCAGCGTCCAGCCACCGCTGCGGGAAAAGGACTGCTCGTTGTCGCCGAGGCCGTGCAGATAGTAGAGAACCGGATAACGGGTATCCGGGGCTTTGTCGTAGTTTCCCGGCACCTGCACGCAGTAGTGCACGGCTCGTTTCAGGATTTTGCTTTGGAGGGAGCTGCAGTCGATGCGCCCCTGGGCAAAAGCGGAAGGGGTCGAGAAACTTGCGAGCAGTACGAAGAATCCCAGGAGCCAGCGCATGCTTCGATTATTCGTACCTCAAGGCCTGCACGGGATCGAGGCGAGCGGCGCGGGCCGCTGGATAGAGTCCCGAGAGCAGGCTCACCACGATGGCGAACCCAATGGCGCCGCCCACCAGCCACCAGGGAACAAACCAGATCTGCTCAGGGGCGAGGTCCTGGCTGCGCAGGTAGACGTTCGTTCCGAGGTTGATAACGCGTCCGATGATCCAGCCCAGGGCGACGCCGAGCGCTCCGCCCATCAAGCCCATCACGCCGGCTTCGGTGAAGAACAGCTTCTTTATGTCTGCATCGGCAGCGCCGATGGCCTTCATGATGCCGATTTCGCGGCGCCGCTCGAGAATCGCCATGACCAGCGTGTTCACGATGCCGATCGAGGCTACCGCCAGGGCAAGGCTGCCGAAGATGCCCAGAAAGAGATCGAGAACGGTGAAGAACCGGCGCACGCTGCGGGTGGCGTCGAGAATCGAAAATGTGTTGAAGCCCATTTTCTTAACGGCATTTTCCACCAGCTGAATCTTGCCAGGATCCTTCACGCGCACACTTACCGTGGAGTAAGTCGGGATCTTGCTGGTGGCCTGGGTGGTATCGCGCATGCCCGTAGGCTGCATAACGTGCAGGCTCTCGAGCAGTTTCAAGGGCAGCAGCACGCGGGCGCGCACGGGTCCGCGCATGCTGTCAGGATCAAGGTCAGTGACACCCACGATACGCAGCTTTAGCTCGTGCGATTGAATGGAGTAATTGGCACGGCCCATCTCGGCGGACACGCCTTGGCTATCGGTTGCCGGATCGGCGGGCGAATCGATGCGCTCCTGATAGCGCATAGTCATTTCTTTTCCCAGGAGCGGCTTCGCCAGTTCAGCGACGGGCAACTCTTCGCTTCCCGGCTTCGCCGTCTTGCCCTGCAATTCCGCGGCAAAAGTTTTCTGCAGGATGATTTCGGGAGCATTCTCGGCGGAGAAGAAAGTTCCCTGCATTCCTTCAAAAGCATCGTTGGTCTTGTAAGAAAACGGCACTCCCGCGGCCATGGTCAGATGAGGCTTTTCTTCGAAGGAAAATGAGGTGATAAAGCGCAGGTCGGGATAAGCTTCCAGCACGTTGGGAAGCTGCTCGATTTTCTGCCGGGAGGGCTCGTCGAGCACCGGGCTCTGGGCAGGATCGACGGGGCTGGCATCGTCACTTCGATTGAAGTTGCGCAGGTCGCGACGCGAGGTGACCACGACGGTGTCGAACAATCCTGAGCGCACCAGCCGCCGGGTGGCGAGTTGCTGCAAGCCGATGCCGAGCGAAAGCATCGCAACCAGGGAAGCCACTCCGACGGAGATGCCCACGGTGGTCAAAGAATTTCGCAGGACGGACTCCCGCAGATTGCGGACCGCAAGTTCTGCCAGATCGTAGGCCTTCATGCGCGACCTCCCCGCGATGGCGAGCCCTCATTCATGACATTGGCCTGTTCATCTACCAGCTTGCCGTCAGCGAGGAAGATCAGGCGCTGAGCGTACTGCTCCGCGAGGGCGCGCTCGTGGGTGACCATGACCACGGTCATCCCGAGACTCTGATTGAACTCGCGAATCAGATTCATGATTTCCGTGCCGGTATGGCTGTCGAGATTGCCCGTGGGCTCATCCGCCAATAGGAGCTTGGGGCGATTGATCAAAGCGCGTGCGAGCGCGGTGCGCTGCTGTTCGCCGCCGGAGAGCTCACTGGGGCGATGCGCCAGCCTTTTGCTCAAA